>JALGUK010000129.1 GCA_029820875.1 Candidatus Zipacnadia bacterium | reverse complement strand
CACCGGGTGCAGGGTCGCCGGAATAGGGATTAACGGTGTTAATCTGCACGAGTTGTCGGCACAGCTCGATAATATGGTCGCGCTTGGAATCAATGCGGGAGAGAATCTCCGTTTTCAGGTCCGGCATTTAGGCTCACCCCCTGAAGTTGAGCGCACGCTGCAATTCGGCGCGGCTCGCTCCTTCCATCGCCTGCCGTGTGATTCCTCGATTCCTCCACGCATCAACAGGAGGGCCTTCGCCGAGCACATTTTGTACCGCTATGACCGTAATCGGCGCTCAACCATGTCCACGAAAGCTTCCAGGCGCGTTTGGAGGCTTGCATCGAGGGTACGGCTTTGTTTCCCGATGAGGGTGAGAACAGGGACGTCAACAGCGCGGCGTATCAAGGGGTCCACAAGCTCCCGGAAGCAGAAGGCCTGGACATAATGAACCAACCCATCTATCCGGCGGCGTTCGACCTCGCGGCGGATGTCGGCCACACGCGCCTTTGTACCGTAAGGGTAGGTATAGCGCCGGTACTGTTCGACAATGTCGCAGTCAAACGGCAGAGAGAACTGTCGCTGGGTCTCGTTGAAGACGACTTTCGCGCCGCAAGGCCCTTCGAGGAAACCGTACAAGTCGCGCGGGAAAATGGGCGGCACTCCCAGAATGCCCAATCGAACGCCGGTGGGATTGATGACATCTCCCGGTTTGAAGGAGAACACGCGCTCGCGATAGGCCTCGAGGTCGCCCCCCATATCGGAGGCCTCGACCTGGAAAATGTGGTTGTCCAGGCCGGAGACGGTGCCGTCCACGAAACGCCGAACTCCGCCATCAGTTTCTCGATTTCTTCTCTCAGCCGGTCACGTATATAAGCGAACGGGAGCACGCGAATGCCAAGCGTCTCCAGGTGCTCCATGAGTGCATGCGTCTCCGAGCAGTCGCCGACGGTGACTCCAATAACCGTTTCCACCGGCCGCTTGAGAGCAACGACCCCGTAGATGCCCTTCACCCAGGCACACGATGTATCCGGAAAGCCGTCACGTTCGGCCCGTCCAACGAATTCATCGAAGCGGTCGCTGCCTACGAAGACGTTGTTGAGGTCCACCGGCTGCTTGCCGGCGGCGAAAAGAACTTCGATGGGGACAAGCGTGGTTTGCCCCACAAGGTCACGTCTCACAGGGCGCGAAGGGGACGAGTTTTGCACGACGCCGCCCCTTCCCCTCTCAGTCCTGCTGCTGCGACTGTCGCCTGGCCTCACGGCCTTCGTCAACGTCTCGAGACGCGTCTCGAGGCTCTCAAGCCGCGTGCGTATGTCATGTGCCTCGCGCTTGCTGATTTTGCTACGCCCAGTCGCAATTATGATTCCGCCCACTATTACCGCGATAGGCATCACCACGACAGCGACCACGCTCAGAAAAAAAGTCATGCCCGCATCCACTCGCGACACCTCCAACTCGCTGCCTGGGTCTGTCGACCGCACTACAGGCCGATGGACCGCAGATACTCTCGGCTCTCGGCGATGGACTGCTTTGGTTCTTTGTCGGTGCGATCCTGTTCGCAGACAATCCATTCCTTGACGGTCTTAAGAGCCGCCTCCTTCGCGGCAATCAGGTCAATTGTGCCCTGCCCCAGCTCAGTGAACTCACCCGGCGCCCCGTCCTTGAAATGGAAGTACTCGGCCCTGTCGGCATAACGGGCTATGAACTCCACCGGATCCTCGTTGCCGATGGCCACCCAGTAGACATCCACACACAGCTTGACCAGCGTAGGGTCAATCAGTTCGTTGAGGCGGTGAATTCCCCGCACTCCGCCGAACTCCTCGAACTCCCAGGCGTGGTTATGATAACAGAAGGTCAGGCCGGCGTTCCGGGTAGCCTCACCAGCCACATTGAAGACATCTGCAGCCTTCTCATATCGCTGGATGCCCTCTCCCGGCGCGACTCCCGAGCAAATCAGGTAATGTCCGCCGAGACGCTTTACAACCCCGCACAGTTCCTGGACTCTGGCCGAATCGGCGATGTCGGCGAAGCCGACATGCAGCCCGCAGTACTTCAGGCCCGTCTCGGCGAGCATGTCTTTAATCGCCGGCACCTGCTCAGGGCCGAATATGGCTCCCGTCTCTACCCCCTCATAGCCTGCCTCGGCGACCTCCTGCAGGACACCACTGAGGTCCTTCTGGGGTCGCTCGCCGTACACGATAAGCTGAAGGCCGATCTTCGGCTTGACCATGTAATCCGTACCTCCGATAGAGTCAGCGATGTGCTCCCAGAGCCGGGAGCCTCAACTTGCTGTGAATCATTCGCGCCATGCGCCCAGACTCCTCCCTGCTCCATCGGCGGCCGCTCGCGACCCTGGATATAACTCTGCTAATGTTGACATAGCTTGAGATTCTGGTATAATGCTATGAGTTAGGATTGCCTATCTCTACCGATAGGCCATAACGGAGCTTGTAGGCATGGAACTGACAGCGAGCATGGAGGATTACCTTGAGGCAATCCACGTGCTTTCCCAGCGGAATCAAGTTGTTCGGATAAAGGACATAGCAAAGCATCTGGGCGTGAGAATGCCCAGTGTAACGGGGGCGGTGAAGAGCCTCGCGGGCCGCGGATTGGTATGGCATGAGCGTTACGAGGATGTGGAGCTGACCACCGAGGGAGAGGAAATCGCAAAGCGCATCTGGCGGCGCCACAATCAACTTCGCGACTTTCTGATTGACATTCTCGCCCTGCCCGCAGATGTAGCAGAGAACGAGGCCTGCAAGCTCGAACACGTCATGGCCGCCAACACGCTGCAGCGGTTGGTCAAGTTTGCCGAGTTCATGCGAAAGTTCAGCGATAGGCGTCCGGAGTGCCTCGGGCACTTCCGGTACTACCTCGAGCACGGGGAAACTCCCGAGGAATGCAATAATATCAGTCCGGCAGAGACACGCGAGCTGACGTCAGCGGAATCAAGCTCCAAGCAGGTGACACTAAATGATCTTCAAGCGGGAGAGAAGGCCACAGTGGTCCGAGTGACGGGCCGGGGGCCGATTCGACGAAGGCTGATGGATATGGGGCTGGTACCGGGCGAGGAGGTCGAGGTCCAAAGGGCTGCTCCCCTGGGCGATCCCATTGACATCAAGGTCAAGGGCTATCATCTCTCCATACGCAGATCTGAGGCAATACACGTGTATGTCAAACAATAAGCCGCCTATCGGAAGTGGGCTGTTGCCGTTGTCGATGTTGACTCCGGGCACGGAGGCCACGTTAGTGGATGTCCGGGGCGGAGCCGGAGTAAGGAGGCACCTTGCAGAGATGGGCTTGGTCCCGGGTGTCCGGGTCCGCTTACTCAACGGGGATATTCGCGGCCCCGTGGTTGTGGCGGTGGGCGATACGCGGCTCATGCTTGGGCGAGGCATGGCGCATAAGATATTGGTGCGTTAGCGGCCTTTTCCAGCCTCCGCGGTTGACAAAACGATGCCCCGTCTCTCGGAGACCATAAAATGACCGACAATACGGCCTGTCCGCTGGTAGTCGCGCTGACAGGCAACCCTAATTCGGGCAAGACCACCATCTTCAACAGCATTACCGGTGCCCATCAACACGTGGGTAATTGGCCCGGCGTGACGGTGGAGCGCAAGGAAGGCAGATGCTCCTTCAGAGGACAGAGGTTCTGCGTCGTTGACCTCCCGGGCACTTACAGCCTCACAGCCTACTCCCCCGAGGAACTGATCGCCCGTAATTTCATTCTGGAGGAGAAGCCCGACGTGGTCGTCCACGTCGTTGACGCCTCCAATCTTTCCCGCAATCTGTATTTGACCACCCAACTGCTGGAGCTGGGCGCTAACGTCGTTGTGGCGCTCAACATGATTGATGTTGTGGAGGGGCGAGGGGACCGAATTGACATCCAGAAGCTCTCGAAGTTGCTTGGGTGTCCGGTGGTGCCGACGGTGGGACACAGGGACAAGGGGCGCGAGGACTTGCTGTCTGCGGTTATTGCCGCCGCAGAGACGCCGCCGGAGGAGCCCCTGCATCTTCACTACCCGCCGGATATCGAGCAGGAGGTCATTCGGCTTGCCGAAGCCCTTTCCACAGAGGGGAAGCTGACGGAGCGTTACCCCGCCCGATGGTTGGCCGTTAAGCTGCTCGAGAATGACGAGGTGGTCATAAATCGCGTAAAGGAGGAGTGCCCCGAGGCCAGGTCGCTGCAATTGGCCGAGCAGATCCGGCATCACTTCGAACAGGTTTACGCCGATGACCCCGAGTCACTCATCACAGACGGCCGGTATGGCTTCATCGCTGCGATAGAGCGGGATGTGCTCTACCGGCGCCCGGGTGATCGCGTAACGGTTTCCGATGAGGTCGACAAGGTCGTCGCCAACCGCGTTCTGGGTTTCCCAATCTTCCTGTTTTTCATGTGGGTTATGTTCTATCTGACCTTCCATATCGGCGGCTACTTCGCTGGCTGGATTGACGCCGGAGTCGGCTGGCTCAGCCAGGTTACATCCACAGCTCTGCCACAGGGGCCTCTGCGGTCGCTACTTGTAGACGGCGTGATATCCGGCGTGGGCAGCGTGGTTGTGTTCCTGCCGAACATCCTCGTGATGTTCTTTATGATTTCACTGCTCGAGGACTCCGGTTATATGGCGCGCGCGGCGTTCATCATGGACAAGCTGATGCACCGCATCGGCTTGCACGGGAAGTCGTTCATCCCGATGATTATCGGCTTCGGGTGCAACGTGCCGGCGGTCATGGCGACGCGAATTCTTGACAACGAGAAAGACCGCCTGATTACTATTCTCATCAACCCGCTGATGTCCTGCAGCGCGCGACTGCCTGTGTATATTCTCTTAGCCGGCGCGTTCTTTCCCCACCGGGGAGCCACCGTGATTATGTCGCTGTACTTGCTGGGTGTTGCACTCGCAGCTTTGATGGCCTGGCTGTTCCGGCACTTCCTTTTCAAAGGCCCCGAGAGCGCATTCGTCATGGAGCTGCCCCCGTATCGCTTGCCGACTCTCAAGGGCACGGCAATCCATATGTGGGAGCGGGGTCGTTTGTTCCTGCAAAAGGCGGGAACGATAATCCTGGCGGCCTCCGTCCTGATATGGTTTCTCAGCGCCCTTCCGTGGGGCGTCGAGTATGCCAGCGAGGCGAGCTACGCGGGCAAACTCGGGCATGTTATCGCCCCGCTGCTTGCACCACTGGGGTTTGACTGGAAGATGACGGTTGCGCTGCTGTTCGGCTTCATCGCGAAGGAGATTGTGGTCGGAACGCTTGGGGTTCTCTATGGTTTTGGGCACGGTGTTGAGGCGCAGAACGAGGGCCTTCAGGCTGCGCTGCACAGCGCATTGTCGCCCCTTACGGCTTATGTTTTCATGGTTTTCACCCTGATTTACATCCCGTGCCTGGCGACCATTGCAGTTATTAAGCGCGAAACCGCATCCTGGAAGTGGACGGCCTTTGCGGTAGGCTACACACTGGTCCTGGCTTGGGTAATGGCCTTCCTGATATACAGAGCAGGACTGCTGTTGGGGTATAGATAATGTGAGGAGATGCAGATGGAATTGTTCTCGTGGGTCGTCGTGATCGCAATCGGACTGCTCGCCGCGTACGGACTGTTGCGGTCGGTTGCCCCCACGATACGCAGCAGCTCACCTTGCGCGGGGTGTCCATTGGCCGCCGACGGGTGTGAGTACTGCGGGAAATATCCTCCCGATGATGCCCCTTGTGAGTTTGAGGGCATCGCGAAGCTTCGGAAGCCTTCGGGAGACGAAAAGTAGGCTCGGCGCCCACCTGCAACTCTTGGTGGGCGTTTATTGGAGATATAAAGTTAGGAGAGCCTAACAATCTCAGGCGCTAAGCCTGATAAGGAGGAAGTGAACTGTGTACTGTAGCAAAGTCGCTGGTTTCACATTGATAGAATTGCTGGTGGTGATCGCGATAATCGCGATTCTGGCGGCGATTCTATTTCCGGTCTTCGCCCAGGCCCGCGAGAAGGCACGTCAGGCGTCATGCATCTCGAATCTGAAGCAAATCGGCACTGCGACGCTGATGTACTGTCAGGACTATGACGAGCACATGCCGATGGCGAAGATTCTGTACCCGGGACGTGCGGATCCGACCGAGGACCCCGTGACTGACCCGCAGTCGGCAGCAGTACTTCTGCAGCCGTACGCCAAAAACTGGCGGATTTTCGTATGCCCATCGGAGGTGCGCGGACTACCGAGCAGCGGGCCTATGCAGCTTACCTATGTCTTCTACGGCTACGATCTGATGGAGAAATGCTTCGGCTGGCCGCCGGGCTGGGCACCGCCGGGGATGTCGCAGGGGTGGTGGGAGGCGTATGATGGGCATATCGTCGGGAGGATGAAGCATCACGGGCTGGGCGAAGACGTATGCGCGAAGCAAATCGCCCGCGACGCTGTGGCCGTCAACTCGAGCGGGACGGTCCGCTGGCCGCATCACAACGCGCTGAACTACCTGTATGAGGACGGCCATGCAAAGGTGAAGCGCCCCAGCGGGCATGGTGGCTTTCTGATGTACGGGTTCTGATGCGCCCAATGCCGCAAAGCAATGTCTGTTGACAAGCACACAAAACAAAATGTCGAGCAAACAGCTCGGCGCACAAGGAGGATGCACCCATGACGTTCTCGCCACGAAACCGTTCGTTCTTAATACCGGCTCTCGGGCTTGCGCTGCTGGTGGCAGTCAGCGTTGCGGCGTTCGCCCAGGATGATGGGC
>JALGUK010000128.1 GCA_029820875.1 Candidatus Zipacnadia bacterium | reverse complement strand
CTCCGCCTCCTTCATGACCGCCTCCAGGGCCTCACCCTGGATGACCATGAACTTGTCCAGCACCCCGTGACGGTAGGCGCATTCCATGACGTCGAATACTTCTCCCGGATCGATCGGCACTTTCCTCACCTCCGTGACGGATAATGAATATTTTCAAAGCCTTTTATTTTATTGAGTCTTACAGCCCTTGTGATTGTCCCTCCAGGGAGCATTTTCCTGCACTTATTCGCCGCATTAATTTTAAGTTAACACTGTCTTATAATAATAGCAAATATTAAATAAATGGTTCGCTTAAGTAAATAGCCTATTCAACATACGCTTATTTAAAGCCTTAATTGACAATATAGGTATGCTGATTGAATACTATATTAAATACAGTAATTACTTCATACATTTATTAGATGAATAACCTATCCTGCGCCTATGGCGGCGGCAAACGCGGAACGCTCTAAAGGAGATAGCTCGTCATAGCCTTGCGCATAAAGTGTGAAGCATCCTCTCCAAGGTGGTGGGCGACTTCATCGCCAGAGCGACCACAAAATATAAACTGCCTTAGAATATGTATTTTAAAAGTTTCATATCCCGCAGATGTGCGGGTTTATAACACTCAAGGATATATCGATATTCTGAAAGTTCGGGCAGCCTCAGTCTTGACGGGCGGTCAGGAAGTCCACGAACACATCAATGAGCGAGAAGACATCTTCCTGCTCCCCCACGAACCAGTCGAGGTCCAGCAGCTCTATGTATGAGACCACGAACTGGAAGCCCAGTATACAGGATATCGCGGTAATGTCGCTGACCTCCTCGCGGATCTCGCCGCGCTTTCGGGCATCCTCCACTATCGCTTGGAAGAGCTGATATAAAGCCTGCAGTAAATTTTGGAACTCTTTCCTGATGTCGGGGTCTTCTATCGCGTCAATGCTCTGGAACAACAGCTTTACTTTGAGTGGATAAGTCTTGAGGAAGTCGAGGTAGTTCCTCTCGCTCATTTTTAGGAAAGCGCTAATGTCGGTTTGCGGGGGACGAGCGCGCAGCACCGCCTCTACGATTTCAGCGATTCCCTGCCTGATGGTCTCCAGGAACAGCTCCTTCTTGTTGTCGAAATAGAAGAAAATGGTCCTTTCCGATACTCCCGCCGTTTCGGCTATCTCCTTCGTGGTCGCCCAGTTGTAGTTTTTCCTGCCGAACACCTCGAAGGCTGCTTCGAGTATCTGCTTGCGCCTTGCTTCAGCTCCGGGTCTCTTGGCTTTTACCACCATCTCTGCCTTCCTAATCTATGCATGAAGTAAATACTGTATATACATAATACTATAACACGAGAATTGCAATTGCAAATATTATCTGTTAAAAAGGTATATCGAAAAAGACTATTGATTTAAGTAAATCAGTTATATAATACTAAAATACAATATAGCACAGTAACTACATAATATTATTGCGTGATAGGCACCGAGTGTCTATCGAGAGACTTCAAAGGAGAGATGGACGATGTCAAAAAAGGGAACAGCGCTCATAACAGGTGCTTCCGAGGGGATCGGTTACGAGCTGACCAAGCTATTCGCGCAAGACGGCTATGATCTCGTGCTGGTGGCGCGAAACGAAAAGAAGCTGAGCGAGATAGCGGACGACATGTCGCGCACATTTGGAATCGACGCCAGGGTCATCTCTAAGGACCTTGCGAAACCGGACGCACCTGAAGAGATATACTCCGAACTCAGCCGGGATGGGATCGCGATCACTGCCCTGGTCAACAATGCGGGATACCTCGTTTACGGTCCCTTCGCGGAGAACGACATATCCGAGGAGCTCGATATGCTCCAGGTGCTGGTCACGTCTCCCACGAAGTTAACCGGCCTTTTCGTGAAAGACATGCTGCGGGCCGACAACGGCAAGATACTCAACGTCGGCTCGGTAGGTTCATTCGTCCCGGGTCCTCTTACCGCGGTATACTCCGCCGCAAAATCCTACATCCTTTCCTTTTCGCACGCCCTAGCCGAAGAGCTTCGAGGGAGTAACGTGACTGTGACAACCGTTTGCCCGGGGTCGACCAGGACTCAGTTCGCTTCCAGAGGGAAAGTAGAGAACGTTCTTGGTAACAGCTTTGCAACCATGAGCGCGCAGAAGGTCGCCGCTATCGCCTACAAGGCCCTTATGAAAAACAAGAGGCACGTAGTCACCGGCGTACACAACAAGATCGCCATAATCTCGAGCCGCATGGTGCCGATATCCTTCCAGGCAAAGGTCTCAAAGCTCCTCATGTCTT
The DNA here is from genome assembly GCA_029820875.1 of Candidatus Zipacnadia bacterium. The sequence continues at coordinate 5,674 of JALGUK010000128.1, read as the reverse complement.
GAGCACGGGATACACCGCCCGGAAGAGCTTAAACCACCGGGGCGCTCCCGGAGTCCGACCTCGAACGTCCAGACTAGAAAACGCGAGCCGATAGAGGTAAGCGTCTAATCGAAATCAAACCTGAGCTGAAAAACGCCTGGAGCAGGTGACTTGCAGAGCTTGTATGCTTTGAAAAACACAAGCCAGGCCAGAGGAATAATCCTCTGACCGTACTCTGTGAGTACGTCGCAGGGAGCGGAACGCAGCGGGAGGGGATGCAGCGGCGATCGAATGCCAGCGTATTTATGAATCGGGGTACTTGGGCTGCGCCAACGGATTTACAGTCCGGAAAATACGGTTGTTCTCGCTTTTCCTGAGTTGCGTTCAGTTGCTCTGAGTTACACGTGTCCTACACTTTTTATAGATTCGAGTTGTCCTCGGTTGCTCTCGGTTTTCCTCGGTTGCGCTCAGCTATATTGACTATTTGTTGATGGAGGTTGGCATATTATGATCGCTACGTTACCGTGAACTCCGTGGACACCCAGGTGCACCGGCGCACCCGGGGATTACCTGTGATCCGGGCACTTATCGAAGAACGATCTGTCCTTGCCGGTTGTCCTCACTATCCAGTCTACCTGAGCTTCCGGAATGTAAGGGGTACCGCAGACGCTGCAGGTGACCATGTTGAAATCCCTGCCCCATATGCGGCGCACGCCATCGCTCTCCGTCATGGTGATAGCTCCGGTGGGGCAGGCATATGCGCAGGCGCCGCAGCCGATACACACATCCGATGGCTTGTTATAGGGTGTGGTGGGCTTTTTATCCGCTCCGCGGTTGACCATGGCTATGGCGGAAACGCCTACCACTTCGGCGCAGACGTTCGTGCACATCGCACAGGCGATACACTTGTACCGCTCGTTCTCGCCCTCATCCCTGCGGAAGCGAACATCAGTCACCCCTTCAGCGGCGGCCATCTCCCGGATGACTTCCGAATCCGGCACGCGCGCCATGAGTAGTTCCAGCACGCCCCTGCGAATCCTTCGCACCAGGGGGGTATCCGTCTTTATCTCCAAGCCCTCGCGCACCGGGTAGTTGCAGGATGTGACCAATCTCATCCTGCCTCCCTGATGGGCCTCCACCAGGCAGACGCGGCAGGAGCCGCCGCTGCTCGCCACCTCGCTGTTGTAACACAACGAAGGGATGTAGATACCGTTCTCGTGCGCCACTTCCAGCACGCACTGGTCCTTCACGGCCTCAAAGGTCCTGCCGTCGATGATCACGCTTATCTTTTCCATGCTATGAGACCCTCACTGCATCGAAGGTGCAAACATCCCTGCAAATACCACACTTAATACACTTGGTCGTATCGATCTCATGGGCTTCCTTGCGCTCGCCTGTGATGCATCCCTGCGGGCATTTCTTGACACATAGGCCACATCCGGTACATGCTTCCGGGTCTATCGAATAGGTGATGAGCGCCTTGCATACCCCGGCAGGGCACTTCTTATCCCTGATATGGGCGTCGTATTCATCACGGAAGTATTTTATGGTGGAGAGCACCGGATTGGCGGCCGAGGTCCCCAGACCGCACAACGCTCCCCAAGTCAGCAGGTCGCACAGCTCCTCCAGCATGGCCACGTGCTCTTCCTCACCGCGACCCTCGGTGATGTCTGTGAGCAGATCCAGCATGCGCGGCAGGCCGTCCCGGCAAGGGGTGCACTTGCCACAGGACTCCTCCACCAGGAAGTTGATGAAATACTTGGCCACGTCTACCATGCAGGTATCCTCGTCCATGACGATGATGCCGCCCGAACCCATCATGGACCCGGCCTCGGTCAGGCTGTCGAAGTCAACCTGCAGGTCCGCCATGCGCTCAGGTATACAGCCGCCGGAGGGTCCCCCGGTCTGAACCGCCTTGAACTTCTTGCCGTTCAGGATGCCACCGCCGATGTTCTCGACCAGCTCGCGTATGGAGATGCCCATGGGCACTTCCACCAGGCCGGTGTTATTGACCTTGCCCACCAGGGAGAAGACCTTGGTGCCCTTGGAGTCTTCGGTGCCCAGGCTTGCGTACCATTCCGCGCCCTTGACGATGATCTCGGGCACGTTGGCCCAGGTCTCGACGTTGTTGAGGACCGTTGGCTTGTCGTAGAGGCCTCTTTCGACCGAACGGATGTATTTGGCGCGGGGTTCGCCTACATCGCCCCCCACGGAGCGCATCAGGGCCGAAGACTCGCCGCACACGAAAGCGCCGCCACCGCGGCTGATCCTGATGTCGAAGTCGAAACCGCTGCCCAGGATGTCCTCGCCCAGCAAGCCCTTCTCGCGCGCCGCCTCGAGTGCGGAACTCAGGTTCTTGACCGCCAGGGGATACTCGTCACGCACGAAGATGTAACCCGTGTGCGCGCCCAGGGCGATGGCGCCGATGATCATGCCCTCGATAACCGTATGCGGGTCGCCTTCCATGATCGAGCGGTCCATGAAAGCGCCCGGGTCGCCTTCGTCGCCGTTGCACAGCACGTAACGAACATCGCTGTCTACGGCTACGCAGGAGCGCCACTTTCTCCCAGTGGGGAAACCGCCGCCCCCGCGGCCGCGCAGGCCCGAATTCTCGATCTCGGTGATGATGTCGTCCGGCTTCATTCCGAGCGCCTTGACCAGTCCGGCATAGCCGCCCACCAGCAAGTAATCGTCGATGTTGGTCGGGTCGATAGCACCAATGTTCCTCAGCGCGATGCGATGCTGGTGCTTGTAGAACGGGATCTCGCTATACTCGGCTATCATCTCCGATGTGGTCTTGTCCTTGTAGATGAGCCGCTCCACGATGCGGCCGCCCTTGATGGATTCTTCCACGATTTCCGGCACGTCATCGGGCTCGACCTTGAGGTAGAGGATACCCTGCGGCTGGAGCGCCACCAGCGGCCCGTTCTCGCAGTAGCCGTGGCAGCCCGTGGTCTTGATACCGATGTTCACGTTCAGCTCGAGCCCTTGTTCTTTAATGATATTGGTGAAGGCCTCGGCCACGGGCCTGGCGCCATTGGCCTGGCAACCGGTGCCGAAGCAGATCATCACGGTGGGCAGATCGGCCTTGACCTCGGCCGCGATCTCTTGCCGGTAAGCTTCCAGCTGCTCGATGGAGTTGATGGCTCCCATGTCCTTAACTCTCCACTTGCTTCTTGACGATGTCCATGATCTTAGAGGCACGGGTCTGCCCATGATATTCCTCGTCGATCAGGACCAACGGCGCCATGGCGCAGGCTCCCACGCAGTTGACACACTCCAGCGTGAACTCTCCATCCGTCGTGGTGCCGTTGCGTTTCACCTTGAGCTCCCGCTCCAATTCCTCCAGGATCTCCGGCGCTCCCTTGAGATGGCAGGCCGTCCCCGTGCAGACCTTGATGATGTGCCTGCCGCGCGGGGTGAGCGAAAGGGCCTTGTAGAAGGTGCCCATGGCGTAGATCTTGCTCTCCGGGACCTCCATGATCTCGCTCAGGCGGCGTATGCCCTCCTCGGGGACATAGTGGAACTCGTGCTGGAAATCCTGCAGGATTGCCAGCAGTGATTCCTCCGTCCTTTCGTAACGGTCTATGATGCGGTCGAACTGAGTAACGTCCGTCATGCGATCAACCCTCTTCGCTGAGCTTCACCAGCTTCTCGTATTCCGCCATGGTACGTTCCTCGATGGAATCGATGTCCTCGGGCATCAGGTGCCGGAAGCGGCCTTGTCCCTCTATATATTCCCGCACGGGCAGGATAGGTGACGGCCTGTAGGTGAGACGGTATTTTCCGTACTCGTATTCGTAGAGCGGGAAAACGCAGGTGTTAACGGCCAGGCGCCCATATCTGATGGCCTCTTCCGGTGGGATACGCCAGCCCGTGGGGCATACTGAAAATATATGCAGATATGCTGGGCCCTGGATTGCGGCGGCCTTCTTGACTTTCTCCATGAGGTCGAAGGGAAAGCTGGGGCAGGCCGTTGCTACATAGGGGATATTATGGGCGATGGCGATCTTGGGTAAATCCTTCTTCTGGGTATGCTGGCCCTTGGATATCTTGCCGGCCGGGCTGGTGGTGGTGCTGGCGCCCCAGGGAGTGGAGCTGGAGCGCTGGATGCCTGTATTCATGTAGGCCTCGTTGTCATAGCACACGTAGATCATGTCGTGCCCGCGCTCCAGGGCTCCGGAGAGCTGGCCCATGCCGATATCGGCCGTGGCGCCGTCACCGCCCATGGCCACGAAGTTGATCTTCTTGGGGAGCATCTTCCCCTTGCGCATCATGGCCTTCATGCCGGACTCGCAGCCGCTGGCGACGGCCGACGCGTTCTCGAAGGCCACGTGGATCCAGGGGACCTCCCAGGCCGTTGTGGGCAGCGGTGAGGAGACGATCTCCATGCAGCCCGTGGCCATGGCCACTATGGTATTGCGCCCCAGGGCCTTCAAGACCAGGCGTACGGCCAGCGCTTCTGCGCAGCCCTGGCAGGCACGGTGGCCAGCGGCGAAATATTCGGCCTTTTCAACCAGTCTCGCCGAGAAAACCGAGTAATTGTTCATGTCTTGCTCCTTACCCGCGCAGGCCGTAAAGCGTGAAGCCGCAAACGTCGCCCTCGGCAGCCTTGGCCTTTCCTTCGAGCATGATCGATTTGAAATCCTCCACTCTCACATCTCTGCTCGCCAGTCCCGCTACATAATCCACGATCACCGGCGCCTGCGGCCTGCAGCACATGGCGCTCCTGAGCTCCAGGGCCACCGGACCGCCAGGGCCGCCGAAACTAATGGCGCGATCCAACACGATCAAGGCCTCCTTGCCGGCCGCCGCCCTGTAGATATCATCGAACGGGAACGGACGCCACAGCCGGATCTTGATGACCCCGACCTTCTCTCCCTGCTCCCTCAGTTCGTCCACGGCCGCCATGGCCGTCTCGCCCAGCGACCCCATGGTAACTATGCAGTATTCGGCATCATCGGCCCGGTAGGTCTCAACCGGATGGTATCGCCGTCCGGTCAGTGATTCCCACTCCTCCCACGCCTTGATGCAGGTGGTATAGGAATCCACCAGTGCCTGTTCGCGGGCCATCTGCACTTCCGTGTATATCTCGGGCATGCCGAAACAGCCCATGGAAACCGGGTTATCCGGGTGCAGGGGCTTCTCCATCCTGTATTCGGGTATGTAGCGCTTGATCAGCTCATCGTCCTCGAAGTCGATGGGTTCGATCATGTGGGTCATTATGAAGCCGTCGATGTTCAAGGCCACCGGCAACCGCACCGCGGGGTCCTCGGCCACGCGGAAGGCCCAGAACGCGTGATCATAGGCCTCTTGTCCGTTCTCTACGAATATGTGTATCCAGCCGCCGTCGCGCACCATCATGACGTCGGTATGATCGTTCCAGATGGACAGCGGCCCGGACAGGGAGCGGTTGGCGAGGACCATGACCACGGGCAGCCGCGAGGACGAGGCGATGAAGAATATCTCCGCCATCAGGGCCAACCCCTGCGAGCCGGTGGAGGTGAAAGTGCGAGCGCCCACAGCGGCCGCGCCGCAGCATACGCTCATGGCCGAATGTTCGCTCTCCACCGGCACGAACTCCGCGTCCAGATGCCCGTCGGCCACCAGTTCGGAGAGGTGCTCTACGATATGGGTCTGCGGCGTGATGGGGTAGGCGGCTATGACATCGCAATCCGCCTGTGCTACCGCCTCC
>JALGUK010000127.1 GCA_029820875.1 Candidatus Zipacnadia bacterium | reverse complement strand
CCATGGACTCGGATCACCCGGGCAGACGAAAATACCCGTGTTCTTGATGTACGGCTGGATGATCTCATACGGGTATCGCCTGTTTTGGTAAGCATGGCCTGGGCTGCCCGCATTAAGAATCAGACACAGAGCGGTCGTCTCGTCATAGTCCTGGGCGTACATCATGTCGGCGAGGCCGATCTGCTTCAGGTTGGACAGGCAGGCTCCTTGCTTCGCCTTCTCCCGCGCCTTCGCAAAGACAGGGAAGAGAATTGCAGCCAGGATCGCGATAATCGCGATTACCACCAGAAGCTCAATTAACGTGAATCCCTTTCGCCTTTTGACCATAGCTCATAAGCCTCCATTTTCATCAGGCATCTGCAGCCACACCACCGGCTCCGACCGAAAGCCCGAACTCCGTTCACCCCCCTCCTATCAGGTAGGCCCCGGGGCAAATTGACTCCCTTCCTTATCATTCTACCCCCCCTACCGAGTTTGTCAAGCGATTTTGCAACAGTCGCAGTCAAGTAAAATGTTCACCGTAAGAGGCGAGGTGACCTCCGGCAGGCTGCAATGAACGAAGAGGGCGATGCACGCATCGCCCTCTTCTACAATGCCACACTGCTGACGAATATCCCGCTCCTGTCCGGCTCTGGCTACCAGTTTGTCCAGCCAGGCTCCGGGTGATCGTTGAAGCAGAACATTCGTCCAGCCAGGCTCCGGGTGATCGTTGAAGCAGAACATTCGTCCGGTGAACGACTGGGGACTTACCGCCTTCGCGTGTCCGTCGGCGAACACACAATTGTGCCTTCCCATATGCGGCGGCGGGTAGTAGGTCTCCCACGGATAGCCCGGGATGTTGTTCCAGTAATCGCCGGAGGAAAACAGCGGGGACGGGTAATAATACGGCTCGTCCCATGTGTACTCGATTGTACAGATCGTCTCGGACGGCCGCGCGGCCTGGGCCAGTGTCACGGTCTTGATAAGCCCACCACCCCAGCCGTTGTTGGACCATGGCGGGATGCACTTCGACGAAGGCGAATACCCCAGGAAAATGGCCACATGGTGGCAATAGGTGTTGGCTTGCGGGCATGCCGAACAAAACCAGATGTCACGGTTCTTGATGTAGGGCTGCAAAAGTCCGTAAAAATATGAGTCGGCGGCGTACCAGCCTAAGCCCGCATTGTAGTTGCACGCCGGCACCACGCGCTGGTCGTAATCGGAGGCATACATCATGTACGCCAATGCCACTTGCTTGTGGTTGCCAGAATCGCGATAATCGCGATTACCACCAGCAGTTCAATCAATGTAAATCCACGCCGACTTCGTTCACAGCGACTCCTCACACGCCCTTCGAGCATTTTGTTATGCGCCCCCTCTCTCAGTTTTCCGTGAATGGGAGTGCGCGGCCACTCGGCATTCACGCTCGCCCCTTTGAGCTTCGCATAATTCAAGCCGAATGTCCACGCGGGCGAGACGCCCGCGTTACCCGAAAACGTCTGAGCTTGCCATTATGCGAAGCTTAATTGAACTGTTCCTCACCTCCCTATGTACTACAACGAGGATTTGTCATTCTGAGCGAAGTCGAAGGGTTGCCACAAGGCGCTCCGTTCAGAATGAGAAGTGGCGTGCTTCCAGCCTCCCCCGCAAACAAAAAGCCCGAGGGCATCATTCGCTTGGCGCGAAAAAGCCCTTGGGCTGGCTCTCAGAGGACACGACCATGCAGCGCTGTGTTAGCTGTCGGTTACACCGACATAACCCATTATGTGTGTGGAACATGCATCTGCATCCTCCTCACACAGTCGCCGGACAATTTTAGGCAAACATACTCTCTGCCTTCGAAAATGTCAAGGGGCGGGGCGAGGTGTTTTCAAGTAACTGTGGCGAGATGCCCGTCTTCGAAGAACGCTCAGCACGAAGGCGCAGATGGCGTATCATTGCTGACCATTTCTTACTCGATAACCAGCACCCCGCTGTAGGGGTAGAAGAAGTCGAGTATCAGGAAGAAGAATAATATCACGGCGTTGCCCATGACGAGGCCAATTGCCGCCGGGCGGAACATTCTGTAGCCCCGGACACCGCCGAAGCGCACGACCAGCCACTTGAGGACCCAACCGAGGAACATTGAAAAGCCGTAGCGATCACCGGGCCACTGGGGACCTAACATTGCGACAAAACCCAATGGGTGGAAAGGCCACCAGACAAAACGCTGGCGCATCGCCAGAAGAAAGAGGGTCACCGATGCGCCCCAGGTCATGGATGTGTAGTTGACCCACGTCATGTGCTGCTCGTTGGCCACCACCTCCGCAATGTTGCGGGCCATGCCGGCCCCGGCACCCCGCGGCCACCACCCAAGAGCAGGGATGCTTGTCTCGTAAATGCAATAAAGGGAGGGAATGTGGCAGGCGAAAATACTCACAATGACGCCGATAACCGCCGCCGTAAAGAGCGCGCGCATCGGGAGACGAGCCAGGTCCCCGATCTTGTAGCCCTGAAGCATGTTAGTCGTGGTGGACGAGGCAAGATCGTTCACCTTGTTGCTCACCAGCGCCACCAGGGCCGCGTTCTGAGCGGTGATGTTGTGCCGTCCGACCAGCTCTACCAGGAAGTGCGAGAAGGGCGAATGCGGCGCCCAGTAGACGAACAAACCCGCCTCCGAGACCAGACGGCTGACGACCAAAATCGCGCTGAACAGGACCAGGTAAAGAGCAAGCGCCCATAGTACGTTCAATCCAATGGCACTGGACCACCACAGCAATACACCCATGCTTCCCACAAGCCCGATTACCGTCCAGCGGTACGAAAGCGGCTCATGGGAGTCATCCACCCAGGGCGCTCTGCCGGTCGCCTTCAGGAACACACGCTTGATGTGCTTGCGCGTCGCCCACACATACGCGAGCGTCAGGAGGATGACCGCTCCGGCACCCTGGTCAACGAAGAACTGGTGGGGGTTGTCCAGGCCCACACCGTACCAGGCGACCGTGGCCAGGCGCCTTGCTATCCAGAAAAACCACAGGCTGAAACCCATCTCGGCGGTAATCAGGTAGGTGATGCCGATCATGTCGAAGTAGAAATTAAAGGGCATGTAGTTCATCGCGCTCCACGGACGTCCCGGGAATGCCGGCCCGAGGTCCGGGCGCAGGTTCAGCACCGGCACCACCGGGAAATAAAGGTGAATGCCGTTGAGCGTGTAGACAGCGACGGGAATCATGAAGAAAATCCAGGTAAGCTTGTTGCGGAAAACCCCGGGCAGCAGCGCGTTAGGCTCATCCTGCGCAATCATCTCAACCGGAAGCTGCGCCAGGGGAAAGACCAAGCGCTCCTCCTCAACCCAGCGCCGTCGGAAGAGAATCGCCAGACACGCCCCGAAAAAGAACAGGCCCAGAAGCAAAGGCGTCCACGCCAGCAGCGGACCGACCCATTCGTGGTAGGGAACGTGCTTGCCGGGCGGGAGGCCCTCAAAAGCCCATGCTACGGCGGGCGCCTCCGGATCCTTCGAAGGGACGAGCCACTCGGGAATAAACCGATGAAAAAGCTCCTGATAACGGTTCTCCGGGCTTGCATAGTAGATGGGCGCGAGGATGTTCAGGTACAAGTACGTCGCCATCTGCTGGCCGGGTATTGCGGCCATCGCCAGAATGATTACATAAATGAACATCAGCTCCGCCGCCGAAAACAGCGGCCTGCGGCGGAGCCTGCGCCACAGGGCATTGACCGGCACAAGGAGAATAAGCGGCACAAGCGCGCACCGGGGCAGGTGGCCTGTGCCGATGAGGTCATAGCGTAGAAGAGCCGAAAAGCATCCGGCAACCGTGATTCCCAGGACCAGAACGAATGCCAGAACGGAGGCTCTCGGGCGAACCCTTTCGGGGCGGTCGGAAGCGTCAGGCATGAGTGTCTGCTTCCACTTTTGTTACAGAAAACCCTCTGTCGCCCGAGGAGTCTCGCCGTCTGCGGAGAAATCCTCCATAGTGATTGCGCCATCAGCGAGGAGGTATAAAAATGCCCAGGAGAATAAACCCTGTCCGAGTCGGCTTTGCGCCCACTCGTCGAACCGTCTTCAGCGCGGAAGATGCCGTCAAGTACCGCAAGCTTACCGAAGAGAAGCTCCAGGCTTGGGGTGTCGAGTACGTCGGGCTGGACTGGCTCAACGAAGAGGGACTTCTGTATGACCTGGCCGACGCAGCCCGGGTAGCAGACTATTTCCGGCAGCAGCGGGTGGACGCCGTCTTCTGCCCCCACTGCAACTTCGGAACCGAAGCGGCGGTGGGAAAACTTGCAGTGGAGCTGGGTAAGCCCCTCCTGCTCTGGGGGCCGCGCGACGAGGCGCCTCTGCCCACCGGCGAACGGCTGCGGGACACCCAATGCGGCCTTTTCGCCACCAGTAAGGTCCTGCGGCGCTTCGGCGTCCCCTTCACCTACATCGTCAACTCCCGCGTGGATGACCCGGTCTTCGAGCGGGGCGTCAAGAACTTCCTGCGCGCGGCATCGGTTGTCCGCATGTTTCGCGGCCTCAGGATAGGGCAAATTGACGTGCGCCCGGAGGACTTCTGGACCGTGATGGTCAACGAGTCGGAGCTTCTGGAACGATTCGGCATCGAAGTGGTGCCGATAAGCCTCGTGGAAATCGTAGACGCACTGAACAATAAGCTCCAAGCCGGCGGCAAAGACCTTGAGGAGACCGTGCAGGGTATCAAGTCGCGGATGAAGCTGCCCGAGGGAGCCGATGCCTGGTTGCCCAAGCTGGCTGCGCTGAAACTTGTGATGCGCCAGTGGGCGGATGCGGAGGGTCTGACGGCCATCGCCATCCAGTGCTGGAGCGCGCTCCAGCAGGCGGCGGGGATTATGCCGTGTTTCGTGAACGCCGAATTGACCGATGAGGGGCTTCCGGTCGCGTGCGAGACCGATATCCACGGCGCCGTCACTTCCGCGATGCTTCACGCGGCTACGCTGGGGGAAACCCCTATTTTCTTCTCCGACTTGACGATACGCCATCCCGAAAACGACAATGCCGAGCTGCTATGGCACTGCGGCAACTTCCCCCCATCGCTGGCAGCAGAGGGCGAGGAGCCTACAGTCGGGGAGCACTACATACTGCCCACGAAAGACCCCGGTTTGGGTGAATTCGCCATCCGCGGCGGCGACCTAACCCTCGCCAGGTTTGACGGCGACGGGGGAGAATATTCACTGCTGTTCGGCCATGCCCGCTCCACAACCGGCCCGCGGACCCGCGGCACATGGCTCTGGGTCGAAGTCAACGACTGGCCCATGTGGGAGGAACATATCATCCGCGGGCCTTATATCCACCACGTAGCGGGCGCCCACGGGAGGTTCGCTCCCGCACTTTACGAGGCCTGCCGCTTCATCAACGGGCTTGAGCCTGACCCCGTTGACCCTACCGAAAGCGAAATCCAGGCCTGGCTGCGCGGCGCGGACTGGCCCGCGTAGCGCCCTGCGATGATTATGATAGGAGCTGATAAGCGTGCATCTCGGGATGGTGACCTACAACCTCGCCGCTGACTGGGACATCGAAACTATAATCAAGAACTGCAGCGAGACGGGATTCGAGGCCGTCGAACTGCGAACCACCCACGCGCACGGCGTCGAGCCGACACTCTCCGCACGGGAGCGCGCGGATGTACGCCGCCGGTTCGAGGATTCGCCCGTGCGCCTGCTGAGTCTCGGCTCGGTATGCGAGTATCACAGCGCAGACAAGCAGGAGGTGGCTCGCAACATCGAAGAGACGAAGCGATTCTGCCAGCTCGCTCACGACGTGGGGGCCTTGGGCGTTAAGGTCCGACCGAACGGCTTTCCCGACGACCCCTCGATTCCAAAGGAGCAGACCCTCAGGCAGATTGGGGAGGCACTTAATCAGTGCGGCCCTGCAGCGGCCGACCTGGGGGTGGAGATATGGCTCGAGGTACACGGCCGCGAGACAAGCCGGCTGCCCAACATCGAGGAAATCATGCAACATTGCCCGCATCCGGCGGTCGGGGTGAACTGGAACTCCAACCAGACGGACCTTGAAGACGGCGGTCTGGATGTAAACTTCAACCGCGTCAAGGATCGGCTGATGTCCGTGCACATCACCGAGCTGTGGAACCCTGATTATCCCTACCGCGAGCTTTTTCGCCTTTTGCGCGAGGCGGGCTATGACCGCTACACCCTCGCGGAGCTTCCGGCGAGTTCCGATCCCGTCCGGCTTATGCACTACTACAGGGCGCTCTGGATGGAACTTCAGCGATAGCCGCGGGAGTCATCCGTCCCGGAAGGCGAAGACAGAGCGTCAGGGGCCAGGGACGTGCTGCCCGGCAGCCGCTTTACGGCGCGAGGTTCCTTCGTATCACGCGGTAGCGCACCCGCACTGTCCCCTTCGCCGGAACGGTGACAGGGAAGCTGATGGTCGCGGCGTCAATACGCTCCGGAGGGACACTCGCCGAGACCAGGTCCCAGTGCCCCTCAACATGGTCCATCACCTGCAGGTCCACGGGGTCGGCCAGTCGGCTTTGCAGGTCTATGCAGACTTCCTCCTCCAGGTCAAAGACCACCACCCTCTGCCCTGCGTCCTTGCGGACGTTCGTCTGCCGCGAGAGGGTCAATGTACGCTTGGCGGTGATGTCCTGCTCGAATGCGATGAGAAATTCCGCCCTTTCTCCGACAGCCACGCGCGGAATTGTGCTTTCTCCGACGGCAATGGGCGCTGCGTCGGGTCGCCGCTGGAAGACACGTATCTTTCCACCCGGAAGCGGCATGTTCCCCAGTCCCGCCTCCGCCGTGTTCTCGAACGAGTCAATAACCGCCGCGGCATTCCCGAAGCGAGCGACGTCCACGACGAGCGTTCTATCCACTTTCACCTTCGGCGCGTGCAGGTACTGCAATGTAATTGTCTCGCCGGAATCGAGACTTTGCCGCGCAAATCTTCGTCCACCG
>JALGUK010000126.1 GCA_029820875.1 Candidatus Zipacnadia bacterium | reverse complement strand
TGATGAACCGTCCGCTTCGAAATATGGCCCTGGTTGCGGCGATTGCGCTTCTCGCTCCGTCCTTCGCGCGGGCCGAAGTGTCGCAGAAGGCCTACCGTTACCTTTGGCTGCGGCAGAACATTCATGCTATCTGCGGCGTCACCGTTGGACAAGTCCGCTCCCAACTGGACAAAGTTCGCGGTCGAGTTATCGAACTTGGGGGCGAGGTCTGCGGTATATCATGCCTGGCCGACAAAACGATTGTCGAGGGCGAGCAGACCGTCAGCTTCCTGCTGAGACCCGACAGGGGGAATCGGTCTTTATCGAATGCGAGGCCGACGTGCCCGAGGTGACTCTCGGGCGCCGTGTCTGGGTGTTGGCCAAGGTGCCTGACGACGCTCAGAGTTTGACGAGCCTTGAGTTGATGGAGATTGTCGCGGCGGATGAACTGCCGCCCGCAGCACCGGCAGGAGCTTCAAAACAAGGTACACCCTCGCAGCGTGCTCAGGGAAGCCCTGTGAGTGCGCGGGCAAAGGCATCACCTGGTCGTGGCGTCTACCCGAGCCGCCTCGCCGATATCTCGATTGCCTACGCTCGATTGGCGCTGAAGTGCAACCCTGCTCTCAGCACGGCGGAGGCCATGCTAATCGGCAGGAAGATAGTCGAGCTCAGCGCCAAGTACGGCGTAGCGCGGCCGCTGATTGCCTCGATGATCAAGTGCGAGTCGAACTTCAATCCGCGGGCCGTCTCGCGAGCCGGCGCAGTTGGGTTGGGCCAGCTCATGCCCGGGACCGCGCGGGGCTTGGGCGTGACCGACTCATTCGACATCGCCCAGAACATGGAGGGCGCGGTCCAGTACTTGGCTGCGCAGCTCAAGCGATACCAGGGGCGCAGCAACTGGGAACAATTCGCACTTGGAATGGCCTCGTACAACGCCGGCCCCGGTGCTGTCGCGAAGTACAGTGGAATCCCTCCATACCGGGAGACCATCGCCTACGTTGACCGTGTTGCGCAGTACTTCCGGGAGTTTGATGCGTGGGAGAGAAGTCTCCTGAGCGGAGGGATGCAATGACGCCCTGAACGTTGGAGGTTTTGCAGGTGCTCGGACGAGCTTCAATCGTCCGGGCGTTTTTGTGTCTCGTGACGGGATGTTGTTGGTATTCAACGAGAGATGTCTGCCCTCGAATTGCGCAAGGAATCGAACTGGCTGGCGTGGAACAAGCCTCACAGGCGCAAAGCGGGCCATTGGCAACGGGTGATGTTCAGATGATTGACTCGTACAGCTTCGGCTCGATTGTTGTGGATGGGCAGGAATTCACGGCGGACCTCATCATTACTTCCAACCACACCGTACACGCAAATTGGTGGCGCAAGGAGGGGCATGTGCTCCACAGTGAGGACTTGGAGGCAGTTTTCGCAGACGGGCCGGAGGTACTGGTCGTAGGGATGGGGAAGCCGGGTCTTATGCGAGTTGCAGATGACGCGCGGAAGGCACTGCAGGAGCGCGGGATAGACCTTATCGCAGAGCCAACACCGTCGGCAGTCCTGGTCTACAATGAGCTTCTGGGGAAGCGCCGCGTGGCGGGTGCTTTTCACTTGACTTGCTGATGCCGGTCAGGCATTGAAAGTGTTTGAGAGGCCCTAAGATGGTAGTCGGTGTGCCGAAGGAAATCAAAGAGGGCGAGAACAGAGTGGCGCTGACAGCCGCCGGAGTACGTACTCTGCGGGAGGACGGCCACACTGTGCTGGTGCAGACGGGAGCGGGGGAGGGGAGTGGCGTTGCGGACGAGGATTATGTGAACGCCGGCGCAACGATGGTGAAGGAGCCGTCCGAAATCTTCGAGCGAGCGGACATGATCGTCAAGGTGAAAGAGCCTCTTCCATCGGAGTATCCGCTCCTGCGCAAGGACCAGGTCTTGTTCACCTATCTGCACCTCGCATCGTCCTGGGAACTGACGGAGGCATTGCTGAAGGTTGGACTGACCGCTGTCGGCTACGAGACGATTCAGCTCCCGGACGGCAGCCTGCCGCTTCTTACGCCTATGAGCGAAGTGGCGGGGAAAATGGCGACCCAGGTCGGCGCTACTGCTCTGCAGAAGCACAATGGCGGTCGCGGCGTGTTGCTTGGCGGGGTTCCGGGGGTTCCACCCGCAGACGTGGTAATCATCGGGTGCGGCGTGGTCGGATTCAACGCGGCTAAGGTGGCTGTGGGAATGGGCGCGCAGGTGGTGATGTTGGATATTGACCACGATAGGCTGCGCTATCTGAGCGATGTGATGCACGGCGCCGTTATCACCGCTTATTCCAACCCCGCTACTATTGAACAAGCGGTTGCCTATGCCGATTTGCTGATTGGAGCCGTTTTGATTGCCGGCGCCAGGGCCCCCAAGCTCGTCACCGAGAGCATGGTTAAGAAGATGAAGCGCGCAGCGGTGATAGTTGACGTAGCGATTGACCAGGGAGGGTGTGTGGAAACCACCCACCCCACGAGCTATTCAGACCCGACATACGAGCTTCACGGCGTCCTGCACTACGCCGTGCCGAATATGCCGGCTGCCGTTCCCCGTACGTCCACCTTTGCGCTGACCAACGCCACTCTTCGCTATGTACGCCAACTGGCGGCCCTGGGGATCGAGAAAGCAGCCGAGGACGATCCGGCCATCAAGCGGGGCATCAACGTGATGCACGGAGAGATTGTCCACCCGGCGGTCAAGGCGGCCTTCGCCTGAGGAGCAACTCGCCTGCGAACACAGGGTGCGGCCATAGCTGTTACGCACCGCCGCGCAACTGGTCATGGTGGACGACAAAGCCGGGTGTTTGAGCAAGCTGTGGAACGCGGACATCAATGACGGCCGGTGTTCCCTCCTCGTTGGCTTGCAAGGCGGACGAGAGCGCCGAGGCCAGCTCTTCGGGAGTCTCCGCTCGCGCGCCAAAGCACCCGCAGGCCTCCGCCACCTTGTCGAAGCGCCAGTTGGGCTGGAAGTCCGTAGCGTAGAAGCGCTCACTCCAGTAACGCTCTTGCCCCCATTTTATCCACCCGAGACAATTGTTGTTCATTACGATCCACGTCACCGGTGCGCGGTGTTGGATGGCGACCGGCAGTTCCTGCATTTGCATCTGGAAGCTGCCGTCACCTGTCAGGGCAATCACCCGGGCTTCCGGCCTGGCGAGCTTGGCGCCGATGGCCGCCGGGACGGCAAAGCCCATGCAGCCGTAGTCGCTTGCTGAGACCCAGCGCCCCGCGGCGGGAATCCTCAGGTGGGAGGCCGTCCAGCAGCGATTTGCTCCCTCGCCGAGCACAATCACAGCGTTGTTTGCCATCTGCCGCTGCACCTCTTCGACAACACGGATGTGGTGGACGGCCCCCTCGAGCATGTCGGGAAGTGCAGCGCAGGCCTGAGCATACTTGTGCCAGAGGTGTGCTATCTCCTCTGCAGCCGCGCTCTCGCGGAAGCTGCCCCTGGGTGCCGAGTCGCGGGCTGCCTGTATTAGCTGCCTGAGGACCAGCTTCGCGTCACCCAGGAGTGCTACATCCGGCACCCAGTTGCGTCCGAACTGACCCGGGTCGGCGTCGGCATGTATGAACCGTTGTTCGGGCCTAAGCGGCGGCCAATTGCGTGCCGCAAATTCCTCTATCTGGGAGCCTATCCAGAACATGCAGTCGGTTGTGCTCATGAACGCTTCGGACACCAGTGTCTCATTGCATCCCACGCCGCCGGCGTACAATGGATGGTTTTCCGGAATAGCTGTCTTACCGCTGTTGGTTGTCAGAACGGGCAAGTGCAGCAGTTCGGCGAACTCCCGCAGTTCCGTCCACGCGCGAGCCTGATGTATCCCTCGGCCGGCAATCAGGACAGGGCGGTGAGCGTCAATAAGAATTCTGACCGCTATATCCACGTCCACCGGATTAGCCTGCATCTTAGGCCGCGGCGCAGGGGCGTATTCCGGCATCTCGACTACTTCATCGGGAATGTCAATTGGCACCTCGACAAACACCGGCCCGGGCGGAGGCGCTAAGGCGTGTTTGAATGCCTGCCGCATCACCCAGGGTATCTTGTCGGCGCGATCCACGCGGTAAGCCCACTTCGTACAAGCCAACATGCTCTCATATTGCGGAAATTCCTGCAACGCACCCTTTCCATAGTCAGCGGCAGGGGCAGCCGCGACCAGACAAATCAAGGGGATATGTGCGGCGAAGGCCTCGTGCACACCTGGGATAGTCTGTGCCCATCCCGGACCGGCTGTGCCGTGGCAGACGACAGGTTCGGCTGTCATTTGGGCATACCCCAGCGCAGTGAAGGCGCCGGCGGTTTCGTGCCTGGCGAGAACAGCCTCGATGTCGGGATCGTCGCGAATGGCGTTGTATAGAATCTTTACACTATGGCCTCCCGGAAGCCCGAACACGTATCGGACCCCTTCGGTTTTGAGAGCTTCCACCAATGCCTCATCAGCCTTTTTCCGTGCCATCAGGCATCACTCCGCTGGTCGTTGCCCCCCATTTCCTCCAGGAGCTTCATGCAGAGCCACAGCGCTCGTGGGACATGAAACGGCCCCTTCCACATGTTGCCCTTGAGACAATTCGCCAGTGTCCCGTCGCGATGAAGGTAGCCGAACCATTCGCCGTAGTCGGGGTCGGGGAAATGTGCGAAGGTCCACTCATGCACCTTCTCGTACCAATCGAGGTATTCTGACTTGCCGGTCAAGTGGTGGGCAAGCAGCAACGCGTACAGCGCCTCCGTGTGCGGCCACCACAGCTTCATATCCCACTCGAGCTGCTCAAGCGGCTTATCCTCGACATCAACGAAGTAGAAGATCCCGCCGTACTCCCTGTCCCAGCCCCTCTCCAACGACCAATCGAGGATTTCGGTTGCTCTTTCAAGCAAAGACGAATCGTTTCGGTATCGGCTTTCATGCATGAGGAACCAGGCGGACTCGATTGCGTGCCCAGGATTGATGCAGCGCCCCTCCGGCGAATCCAGCCGCTCGCCGTTGGGGCCCACGGTCTCAAGAAGGGCACGCTCGTTGCGCTTGACGAAGTGATTGAGGATTTCGTCCAGCACTTGATCCGCCACCTGCGTATACAGCTCATCCGAGTCCGCCTGCCGAAGCTCCTGGGTGATGCTCAGAAGGATCATCGGCATGGCATGGGCTTTCGTCGCGCGCGTTTCGGGGATCACCTTGGGTGGAAGCGCCCCCGGGGTCTGGTGCAGTCGGAGCATGAGCCGGTAAGTGTCCTTCGCACGCTGAAAAGCGTCCCGGTCGCCGGTGGCTCGAGAATATTCGGCACAGGCGATGACTGCAAAGGCCTCCGAAAAAAGGTAGCGTCGCTTGACCAGGGGGCGGCCTTCCCGGGTTACCCGGAAAAAGAGGCGGCCGTCGGTATCGAAGCAATGTTCAGTGAGAAACCGGTAGCCCCTTTCGGCGGCTTCCAGCCACTCCTGGCGAGGCTCAACGGTGTTGTACAGCTTTGAGAACACCCAGATGGCGCGTCCCTGTGTCCACACGGGCTTGTCGGTGCCGAAGACTGTACCGTCGCGATCCAAACAAGTAAGGTAGCCGCCGTATTCATGGTCCTGGGAGTATTTCAGCCAGAAAGGAATTACATTGCTGAGCAGCTCCATACTCTTTCTCCTTTAGGAGGCAAGTCAGCGCCAGGCTATTCTATGGTTCGTCATCACACCGTCGTGCCCCTTCGCTTGACTGCCCTCTTGCCGGTTCAGTATAATAAGATAGTTTCCTCACCATAGAGGCACCGGGAGGACGTACACATGAGGTGGATTGCTCTAATAACGGTTATTGTCTCCTTGGCGGTCTGGCCGATGGTGGCTAGTGGCGAAGTCTACACAAACAACACGCAGCACTTCCGCCTGAAAGTTCCGGCGGGTTGGACAACGGCGGACCACCCGAAGCAAGAACAGTTCGACTTTGCGCTCGACATCATTCCACCTGACCCCGATGATTCGGCGGCCGTTGTCGTGGCCGTTGCGGAAGCGGTACCGGAATTCGGCCCACCGCGACTGCTCGCACACAGAGATATCATGGCCGCTGCCGAGCAGGCCAAGGCATCACATTACTTCGAGCGGGACACTACCAGACCCGGTGCGCGGGTGCAGCCCACGGTCCTGAGGCTCAAGGTGCTCAGCGAGGGGGCGGTAAAGGGGCGAAACGCGAACGGCTACCAGGCGACATATATGGTGGCGCCGGTGGAGGAGATGGCGCGGCTGGGGAATCCGGTGCTTCTGCGACGCACCGCTTACTTCATTTCCGGCTATCGCGTCTATATCATCGCCTGCAGCGCTGAGACGAAGGCTGACTTTGACCGCCATGCCAAGACGTTCTCCAGCTTGATCGGCAGTTTTGAGATAATAGGCGGCCAGAAACCACCACCGTTCCAGCTCCTCAAGTCTGAGCAATACCGCAATCCAAAACTCGGATTCGAGCTTAGGGTG
>JALGUK010000125.1 GCA_029820875.1 Candidatus Zipacnadia bacterium | reverse complement strand
GTGAACTCCCCCACAAGCAACCCCGAGCACAGCGGCACACGCGTGATGATTGCCACATCCGCCTTTACAGCCGCCGGAAACAGTTTAAACTTCGGCTCGAGGTTCAGAAGGTTATACTCGGTCTGTATCGAGGCCAGGTTGCTGTTGGCGATTGCGTCAAGGCCGTCCTCGGGGTAGTCGAGCGAAAGCCCGTAGTGCTCGATTTTCCCCTCCTGCTTGAAGCGTTCCAGTCGCTCCCAGATTTCCCCGCTCCGAATCAGCTCGCGCTTGGGACTGTGAAGTTGGTATAGTTGGATGCAGTCGGTCCGCAGGCGCCGCAGGCTGCCCTCAAGCTCGCGGCGGTGGACATCCTCGGAGAGGTCCAGGTTCTCGTCGCGGAGGAACTTTGCGCCCCCCTTCGTGGCGATGATGACCTCGTCACGATGCCCCTCCAGTGCCTCGGCGAGTATCTCCTCGCTGTGGCCGTCCCCGTACGCTTCCGATGTGTCGAAGAAGTTGATGCCGTGGTCGAATGCAGCCCGCACGGTGGCGAGGGACTTTTCGTCGGTGACTCCCATCCAGTCCGTGCCCCCAAGCGCCCATCCGCCGAGGCCGATTTCAGAAACCATCCAGTTGGTTTTGCCGAAGCGTCGGTAGTTCATATGGCCATTTCACTCCACTTCTATGATTGCCTGGATTTTTTAGACTTCTCCGTGGAAGTCGATGATTCCTTGGTCGGTGCCGGTTGCCTCAAGTTCGAGGGAAGAATTGTCGAAAATGCCTGGAACGGTTCGACACCCAGCCTTGAGATTGCACTGACAGGAGCTTGAAATGGTGAAGATTAGTATGAGAACGTCTATATGGCCGCTTCCGACACACATGGTGCAGGTTGAAGGTTGTGACTCTCATCTTCGCGCTTGTATTGGCTGTGGCCGCTGCAGGTGATGTGTGTCTACTGGCGGGGGAGCCATTCGGGGTTCTCAGTTTCAGTTCCTTGTGCTGATGCATATAGGCGCAAGCGCCCTGGCTTATGCCGTAACCGTCGCGATGCTTGCCGCCGCTGCGATGTGGTACAAACGCGGTAAAACGTTGCGGGCTGTACTCGTTGCATCCCCCACGCTTCGGGAATCGCAGCATCTTTTCACTCCCAATCATCAACTGACTTAGGTCCCGCTTCTCCTCCTTCTGGTGGGAGAACTGTCTGAATTGGACTCCATGTTCAAAGGTGTCAGCTCCTCGCTGGGCGCAGCGGGTGTAGTTGACTTTTCGATGGCCAGTTGCTATACTACAAGCTCAGAGTGATACCTACGGGCACACCCGAGCCTGGGACTCGCAAGGGGGCCGCGGCGAATGCTCAATAGCAACGTCGAGGAGTACGCGAAAATCCGCGTGGTTGGTCTCGGAGGTGGGGGGACTAACGCTGTCAACAGGATGATTGAGGCGGGCTTGATTGGCGTCGAGTACGTCGCGGTGAATACCGACCGCCAGGCTTTGGATCTCTCCGCTGCAGAGGTCAAACTCGCCATCGGTGACAACGTCACCCGAGGTCTGGGTGCCGGTGGCGACCCTGAGATCGGCGAGAAAGCGGCAAAAGAGAGTGAGAAGGAAATCGTCAACGCCCTCGACCCCGCGGATATGATCTTTTTGACGGCTGGGATGGGGGGAGGTACGGGCACCGGGGCGGCTCCGATAGTGGCGGAAATCTCGCGGGAACTCGGCGCACTGACTGTTGCCGTTGTGACCAAGCCTTTCTTCCTGGAAGGCCCGCGTCGGAAGCAAATCGCGGAGGAAGGTATTGCAAAGCTCCGAGACGTCGTGGACACGTTAATCATAATCCCGAACGACCGTCTCCTGTCACTTACCGACCGTCAGCTCACCTTGCAGGAGGCGTTCGCCTTTGCAGATACTATCCTGCAGCAGGGCGTGCAGGGCATCTCGGAATTGATTGTTATCCCCGGACTGATTAACCTTGACTTTGCAGATGTGCGTGCCGTGATGCAAAATGCCGGTACTGCAATGATGGGCATCGGACTGGCCTCTGGCGAACACCGCGCTGCTGATGCCGCACAGGCTGCTATCTCCAGCCCGTTGCTGGAGAGGACCGTTGAAGGCGCAACGAACATCCTCATGAACATCTCCGCAGGCCCGGACCTCGCATTGAGTGAGGTAGACGAAGCGCTTAAGATCGTCAACGAGGCCGCTGCACCAGGTGGGGCGGCAAATGTGGTCTTTGGCGTGGTTGCAGACGAGCGGGCCGGTGAGGACGTCCGAATCACAGTTGTTGCGACCGGCTTCGACGAGGGCCCTCCGCGTCGGGAAAAGGACGAGGAAGTGCAGGGCGTTGAAGAGGGTTCCGAGGCTGCAGCGGGCGAGCCGGTCCAGGCGGAATTGCCGACCTATGACGAAGACGACATCGATATCCCGGCCTTCCTCCGGCGCCGATAACTCGCCAGGGCCCTCCAGTATGCAGCCCCGAGCTTGATAGCGGATGTTGAGTGCCTACGCAGGGGCGGTCGCCATCGCCTCCGCAGATATAAAATCAGGTTGTTGAGGAGGTGCCACACGTGTCTGGCCACTCAAAATGGCATAATATCAAGTTCCGCAAGGGGCGACAAGACGCCCAGCGCGGCCGCGAGTTCTCCAAGCTTTCACGCGAGATCTCAGTCGCGGCGCGTCACGGAGGCGGTGATCCGGCGGCCAACTCCCGACTTGCGTTGGCTATTGACCGCGCCAAGAGCATTAACATGCCCAACGAGACGATTGAACGGGCCATCAAGCGCGGGACAGGCGAGCTGGAGGGTGTCGAGTACGACGAGGTGCTTTACGAGGGGTACGGTCCGGGCGGTGTGGCAATGATTATCCATGTGTTGACCGACAACCGCAACCGAACGGTCGCTGAAATTCGCAACATTCTCTCCAAGCATGGCGGGCGGCTTGGAGAGGAGGGGTGTGTAGCGTGGATGTTTAATCGCCGCGGCCTGATTACGGTGCCCAAGGACACCGTTGACGAGGATACACTCCTGCTGGAGGCCCTCGAGGGGGGTGCCGAGGACGTCCGCGACGAGGGCGACGTCTTCCAGGTCATCTGCGAGCCAGAAACGCACGAGGCAGTGCGGGCAAGGCTGGAGGAGGCCGACATTCCCATCGAGTCGGCAGAGTTGACGATGCTCCCCAAGAACACCACTCCGACCGCTGGCGACGATGCGCGCCGACTTTTGAACCTCTTGGAAGCCCTCGAGGAGAACGACGACGTGCAGCAGGTCTATGCCAACTTCGACATCGCGGACGAACTCATTGAGGAGATGGCGGCCTGAAAGCTACCTCCCTTGCCTCTGCTGGCGCAGGGCATTGAAGCTGACCGCCACAATCACAATCGAACCCACTATCACGCCCTCCCAGAGCGTAGCGTTCTTCTTCACGGTCAAGTTAATGGCATTTACGATGACCATAAGAAGACTGCTGCCCAGAACTGTTCCGATGACGCTACCCTCTCCCCCCATAAGGCTGCAGCCGCCGATGACCGCTGCCGCGATGGCATAAAGTTCGTACGCGACCCCCTGCTGCGGATCTGCTTGTTTGAGATAGCCGGCAAAGATGACACCTGCTAGACCTGCGAACAAGCCGGACAGAACATATGCGAGTATCTTCATGCGCTCGACGTTTACGCCGCTGAGCCGCGCCGCCTCCTCATTGCCCCCGAGCGCATACAAGTATCGGCCCCAGCGCGTGGCTCTCATCAGCAAAATAGCGGGGATTGCAACTCCCACAAGGAAAACTACCGGAATCGGGATTCCCTGGAGCCTGCCGTTTCCGAGCGCTATAACGGACTCGTTTGTGATGGCGATTGGAACAGAGTCTGTCAGGAGCAGCGACACGCTGCGCAAAATCAGGAGCGACCCCAGCGTCGCAACGAATGGGGGAAGGGCAAAGCGGGAAATCAGCAGGGCGTGTGCCAGACCGATTGCGCCGCACGCACAGAGGGCGATAGAGGCGGCAACGGGAGCAGAGCAGCCGAGTCGTTCGGGAGCCAGGCAGATGCCAGCGATTACGCCGCTGAAGGCTATCATTGACCCGACGGACAGGTCAATCCCGCCGGATATTACGACGAAAGTCTCGCCGATGGCGAAAATCGCGAGCAGTGCGAAATTCACGCGAACGTAAGAGCGCCGACAGCACTGCCCACCGGCGCCCCGCTTCCTGATGCACCTGTTTTACCTCCAGCGTCAGGAGGACCTAATCCCCAGCTTCTCGAGCCGCTTCCTGTAGTCTGCGACGTTGTCGGGCGTGATGAGTTCGGCCCCTGTGTCAATTATCTTGCTCTCGGGCAACATACTGTCCACTGTTTCTTGGTCACCAGTGATAAGAGCGTATAAGAGCTTCACTGACCGATAACCGAATTCGTACGGCTTCTGAACGATAGTCGCATCAATGTCGCCTTCTTCGAGACCCTTGAGCGTCAGTGGTTCGGCATCGAACCCCAAAACCTTGATTTGGCTTCGCTTGCCCGAATCCTTAACCGCGGCCGCAATGGCCGGGAGGTTATAGGACCAGATTCCAATCAGTGCATCAATGTCAGGATGTGCTTGAATCACGTCCTCGACATTCTTTCGAGCCTTGTTCTTGTCCGCCTGGTCCTGCATCACATCCAGCAGCTCAATGCCACCTGCCTTGAGGGCGTCTCTAAGCCCGCTCACACGGTCCTGAGAGTTCTGGACGGCCATTTTGCCGACGAAGGCGATGGCCTTTCCTCCTTTGGGCAACAGTTCACAGGCCTTCTCCCCGAGTTTCTTGCCGGCCTCGTAGTTGTTGGTGCCGATGTAGGCAAGTCGCTTGCTCTGCGGGCAGTCCGAGTCCATGCAGATGACCTTAATGCCCTGGTCGGACAACTCATTGATGACATCTGCGATGGCCTTGGCATCCGTCGGCGAAACCGAGATTCCGTCAACATTGTTGGCGGCGAAGTTCTCGAGAATACGCTTTTGCTCGGCCCAGGTGGCGTTTGGTGGCCCTTGCCAGGATGCCTCCACATTACCGCCGCTTCCGTTTATCTCCTTGACCGCGTCCTCCATACCGACTTTCATCGGGTCCCAAAACGGCGAAACCGCGTTGCTGACCAGTCCCAGCGTTACCTTTTCGGGTGTGGCGGCTTTCTGCACTTTCTTTGGTGTTGGTGGAGTAGTGGCGTGCTCGCTTTGTGCAGGTCGCTTGCTGGGACAGCCCCCGCAAAGCAACAGCGCAGTCAGAAGTGCGGCCACAAGCCCACCAACAAGTGGGAATCGAGACACCCTCATTTAGCTTCCTCCTCATGGGAAAAAGGCAAGTTGTAATCTCTATTTCTTACCGACACGCTGTGAATCCTCCCTCATTATAGCTGTATCATTCAGAGATTGTAGCGCAATATCAGCAGGTCAAAGCAGTCGGTTCCAACGCGAAAGTACTCTTGAATGGTAGCCGCTACAGTGAAGTTCGCATCCTTGAGGATGCCGGTTTTGTCGTCATCGCATGATGCCGTCAGGCATATAAGAGTCCGGATGCCGGCCTGCCGCGCATGTTTGAGCAATTCGGTAAGCAGTTTACTGCCCCGCTTGTGGTGGCTCGGATGTACAAGCAATTCAACCTCAGCCTGGTGCTCGACCGCCGGCGCGCCGCCCTGCGTTAGAGTTGCGACGCCGACAATTGCACCCGAAGCGGTTTCCATCACAAGTTGCGCATCAGAGGGTGAATGGCTTCGGAGTGCAATTGCCGCCCAGCAGGAGTTGCACCGGACTTGCGGGTGGATGGGATCGTTAAAAAGCCCTTCGCGAAAGTCGCGCGTAAACCAGGTGTCGGGGGAGACGTACAGCGCCGTAAGCCGCGCATAGTCCCCTGGCACTGCCTCCCGCACACTAACATCGCCTCGGGCGGAGAAGTACCTCCTGTCCAGCACCGTCGGTTCTCCCTCAGAGGCGCTCAGCCGCATGACGTGACCGTTGTAGTCGCGGAAGCCGTACTTCTCATAGACATGGTGTGCGATAGGATTACCTGTCCCGAGATAAAGCAGACGCCCTCCGCGGTCCAGGAAGTGCCGGACGGCGATGCCTGTGAGGGCCGAACTTATCCCCTTGCCACGATATGCGGGCGCGGTCAGAACATAGCCGAAGACGCCGAGAGCAGGCGCGTCAATATGCGTGGCATACCAAAGGGCTCCTACAATCTGCCCCTTCAGGCGCCCAACGAAGACGGCGTCGAAGCTCGAACTGACGAAATCCCCCCGAAGGACATGCCAGAGCCACTCCCGCTCGGCGATACTGAACCACGGCTGGTCCGGCTGCGTAATGAAGTCGCGCACTGCCGCGTTCTCGGGTGTCGGACCGAAGTCTTTGTTCAAACGGACTTCGACGGCCAGTGTCTCGCCGCTGGCGAGCCGTTCTTGCAAGTGTTCCATTGTGCACCCCCTGCCATGCTCTCTATTAGAGATTCTCAGCACATTCAGGGTCTCCTCCCAAGCCCTGCAATTATACAGGCAGGTTGTACCGGAGCAAACAGGGAATTCTCCATTTCGCCGAATATTGCGGTAAATGGGGGGGAAAGCTATGCGGGCCGTTGTGATTAACGGTAGCGGGCGCAAGTCCGGTAAAACCACGGTTGCCGAGGCGATTATTTCGGGTCTTAAGGGGCGCGGATATACCGTCGCAAGCGCCAAGGACGTTCATGTCGAGGATTTCTCAATAGACACGCGGGGGAAAGACACATGGTTGCACCGAGAGGCAGGCGCCTCGGTCGTCGCGGTCCGCGGTCCGCACGAGACGGCGTTGATGCACATGGAGCGGCTACCGCTTGCGCGGATTGCCGAACATATAGACGCCGACTTCCTGGTTGCGGAGGGCTTCTCCGATGCGGTTACAGCAAGAATTGTGTGTTCACACGACCTTGACCAGTTGGCGGATCTGGTGGACGGGTTGACCATCGCTATCTCCGGAGTGGTGGCGGGGCAGGCCGATAGCTATAAGGATTTGCCGATGATTGACCCTCTGCATGATGCCGACTCCCTGGTGGAGCTGGTGATGGAGAAGGCTATTCCCGTTCTACCGGACCTCGCTCAGTGCGGCCGAGCAGAGCTTTCTTGCCGGGAACTGGCGGCGGAGGTTATTGCGGGGCGTAGAAGCCTGGACGAGCTTCGCATACCACGCCATCCATTGGTAACCGTAGGCGGAAAGAAGGTGCAAATGAACCGGTTCGTCAGAAGCGTCTTTGTAAACGTCATTGAGGCTGTCCTGCAAAATCTTCACGATGCTGCCGAGGGGGATGTCGAAATCCATATTCCCGCCGACAAGCGCAAAAAGAGGTGACCGCCGCACTGCTCTGTCCACATTTGCTCAACTGCCCGGTAAGCAGTAACTCACCGGTATGACTCTTCGACTTTCTTATGCCTGACTAACAAGGGGAGATGAACCATGCAGTATGTCAGATTCGGCAATTCAGGTATGATCGTCTCACGGTTGTGCCTGGGGGCGATGGACTTCCCTGACCGCCTCGAGGAGCAGGAAGCAATTGCCCTCGTGCATCATGCCCTTGACCAGGGGATTAACTTCATTGATACGGCTGATGCCTACGGTCGCGGTTCCAGCGAGGTTCTGCTCGGGAAGGCGCTCAAGGGCCGGCGCGACAATGTGGTCCTCGCTACAAAGCTCTGGGTGAAGATGTATGACCGTCCCGGCGGCCGGGGATGCTCCCGCATCCATATGATGCACGCCGTTGAGGATAGCCTGCGGCGTCTACAAACTGACTGGATTGACCTGTACCAGCTTCACCATCCGGACAAGGACACGCCGGTTGAGGAGACTCTCTCGACTCTTGATACGCTCGTTAAACAGGGTAAGATCCGCTACGTAGGGGTTTGCAACCACTACGCCTGGCAGATGGCGCACATGCTCGGCGTCAGTGCTTTGCACAACTGGGAGCCGCTGATTTCAATCCAGTGCCGGTACAATATCCTGGATCGCGTCGCAGAATTTGAAACGGTTCCGTTCGCCGAAAAATTCAACATTGCGATGATGACTTATGGGCCGCTGTGCGGGGGGCTATTGAGCGGCATTTACAAGCGTGGAGTCGAGCCGCCCGAGAACTCGCGCGTCGCCCGCAGTTATCTTAAGACGCTTCTGACCGATGAGGTTTATGACATCCTTGAGCAACTGGAGCAAATTGCAGCGAAGTACGAGGTGGGCCTCAACCAATTAGCGATTCTGTGGGTACTTGCGAAGCCCTTTATTACCACGCCGATTCTCGGTGGCAGCAAGCCCGAGCACTTCGAGTCGATGTACAACCTCACCGAGATGGCACTCGAGGAGGATGATGTCAAGCGTATTGATGATCTTTCCAAAAACTTCATTTACCGCCCCTGGGAGAATCAGGGTGTCCGCGGCGGTACCCCGCTGGCGCTGAATCGGTGGTAGTCTGAGGCTTGGAACGAATTCAGTCTGGCGCCATCACAGCTCTGCGTGCTGCAAGTGAGGATATTTATGTGGCGCAGTCGCTTGGCTCAGGCCGAGCCGTAGACTCCCTCTGCTGCCAGGCGATGCCGTAAGCGCAGAATTGCCTGGGTATGGATCTGACAAATGCGGGATTCCGTCACACCGAGGATCTCGCCGATTTCTCTGAGGGTCAGTTCCTCCTGGTAGTACAAAGCCAATATCTGCCGCTCGCGCTCCGGCAAGCGGTCAATCGCCCGCGCGAGGATGTTCTTGAACTCCTCGCGTTCAAACCGAAGCGCTGGACCGACGAGGGATGAGTCATAGTCGGTGTGGGCATCAGGCTCCGGGAGGTCACCGCTCAGCAGCAAATCTTCGAGGGAGTGCAGAGTCAGAGCGCTGGCGTCAGAGAGCAGCTCATAGTACTCATCTAATGTGAGAGAGAGGACCTCCGCCATCTCCTCCTCGGTCGGCTCCCTCCCGAGAGTATCTGCCAGCCTCGCGTGAGCTGTTTCCAACCGGCGATACTTCGAGCGCACCGACCGCGGCGCCCAATCCGCGGACCTGAGCGCCTCGAGAACCGCCCCGCGGATGACGCTGGTCGCATATGTCTCGAACTTCACACCCCGGTTTGGGTCGAAACGGTCCAATGCGTTTATTAGCCCGATTATGCCGTGGCTGACGAGGTCCTCCCGGTCTACGCTGTCGGGTAAGGTGCTCATCAGCCTGCCGACAACCACTTCGGCAAGGTAGGCATACTTCTTGATGGCGGCTTCCCGATCGCTCTGTGACTTAAGCCAACGTTGTTTTCTTGTGGTGATCTCAGGGGGCATCTCTTATTCCCTCGGCAGATCACGGTGCGCCTGCGGGGAAACGCGTCGCCCGCCACATAGTCACGCGGACTCCGGGTGCCAGTCCGGCGGCGGGATCTCGGCTATCACGTCAACAGTAGTGTCCGGCAGCAGCTCATCCACACCGACAACGAAGAGATAGGGATTCCACTGGTGCAGGATATCGCTGACGATAGTGCGGACCTCCGAGGGGCACAGCACGACTGGTTCAGCGCCGCCAGGGCACGCTGCTTCGAATTGGTCGGCTAACCATTCGGCCAATCGGGGGTCCAGACCGTTGGCTGAGCCTGTGCCGGTTGCGAGAGCCTCGGAATCGCTGTC
>JALGUK010000124.1 GCA_029820875.1 Candidatus Zipacnadia bacterium | reverse complement strand
CGCCTGCACAGGGACGAGCGCCGTATAGCGCGACTTATCCAGCTCCTCAAGTGAGACGGCCAATGTCGTGGGATTGCTCGATTTTGCGAGGAAGGAAACGCCTGTCATATCCTGCGTCTGCAGTCCCTGCAGGTCCCGCATCAACGCGACAAGCCGCAGCAGGCCTATGTTATATTCGAGCCTGAGTGCTGCTTTGCCCGCGCCTGCGTTGCCGTGGGCGAGGCTTACCGTCACCTCGCCCAGGGGCAGCCATGCTATCAGCTCGGATTCAAACCCGTCAACGACGAGCTCTCGCCCGGCTGGCGTCTCCCGTACCAGGGTGAGGTCCGGTACCTTTTTAGAGCTCAGAGCGAGTTCGTCCAACCACAGCCACCGAATTCCCCCTTTGGTCCCGAATAGCTGGGACATCTCCGGGCTGGTGGCGATAAGAGCTGTCAGGTCCATCAAACGAACGCCGCGGATCTGAGCGACGTCGAGCCGCGCGTTTTCGTCGAGATGCGTGGCAACTTCCTCCGGCTTCATTTGGGCGATTTCGTCCTGGGATTTGGTATCGAGTCTGAAGCGGCTCAACGGAATATCAATCTGATGCCACTTGGTGTCCGGTAGATAGAATGTAGCGATATAAGTGGACTTATCCGCCTCCGCCAAGAAAACCGCATAGGCGGTCGGGTCATCCGTTCGAACCTGCAGACTCAGCACATGTGCCGACGCGGCTTCCTGCGGCATTGCAATCTGGGTAGCGACTGCGGAAATCGCCTTACCGACCTCATATTGCACACGTAATGCTGCAGCGCCGTCAAGCACCTCGGTGGTGTCCTTCGCTATGCTTGCCGGCCCGATCGCCAGCCACTGCAAAGGGCCTGCCTCGAAGTTATCAAGCACGGTCTCCGAGTAGTTCATGCGCGTACGCAGGTGAGTGCGTGGTGGAACCGGCTCGCTCGAGACAACGAAGTCGTCAATCCAGAGCGTTCGCTCGCCTGTCTCGGAGCCAAGCAATTGTCCAGCTTCGGGGTTTGACGCGACGAAGGTCGCCAGGTCCAATAACGCGATGCTCTCAATCTGATCGTCATCGAGACGGGCGTTTTCATCGGCCGAGTTTTCATCGAGAGTGAAATCGTCGAGGGAAAGGACGATATTCTGCCACGCGTCAGGCGGGGAGTAGAACATGGCAATGTAATTTGAGCCATCGTGCTCAGATACGCTGACAGCTATGGTAGTTGATGCTGTCGTGCGCAGCCAGAAGCGAAGCGATTGCGCACCGATGACCGTCAGGCCCGAGATGTGAATAGCCTGCAGTGCCCCGGCCCGAGGCGTATAGAAGCGTAAGTCGCCTGGAGGCCGCAGGCGGGGTCGAAACTGGCCCAGCCGGCGGGACCGTCCTCAAAGTCGTATGTGATGAGCGCCTCGGAGAAAGCGCTGGCTCCGGCCGCCAGAACTAAAGCCAAGGCGACTGACGTACGGGCGACGACAATGGCGCCCGTCAGACAATCCAATTTTATTCCCCCCATGCTCACCCCACCGCCGCGCCTTCGGCGCAGCTTGTCACTCGGGCTCGATAAGCCCGTAATCGCCGTCGCGGCGGACTCGGGCTCGATAAGCCCGTAATCGCCGTCGCGGCGGCGATAGACCACGTTGAGCTGATCGGTCTCCGCATTCCTAAAGACGAAGAAGTCGTGGCCCAGAAGCTCCATCTGGAGCGTGGCCTCCTCAGGTGACATCGGCTTCATGGAGATGGTCTTGGTCCGGACGATACGCCCCAGCTTGTCGGCGGCCTGCTTCTTATCCTGGCCTTCTGCCTCAGCCTCCTCGGGCACTGGCTCTTCAGCCGGCGGGGTCTCGAGCCGGATGGCTTGCGCTGGACGGAGGTGACGATATGAGCGTCAATGATTCGGTCAAAGTAACGTTCCAGTTTCGCGAGCTTTTTCTGTGCGTGTTCTTGCAAGGCAGGCGTGATGGTCATATGACGACCTGTCAGGCGAACATCCATCAGATAAATGGACTCCTTTCGCTTGGGGAATGGCACGTTGGGACTGCCGGCGGTTGTATCTGGAAGATGGCCAGGCCGCTGGCAGCATCTTGTAGGTTGTGGCGGCTACCAGGTTGAATCGGGGGAAGACTCGGAGATGAAGCCGCCGCCGAGGCGCACAACATTGGCCGCTTGCGGACCGCGATTGCCCTCCACGATATCGAATTCCACCTCTTCGCCCTCGGCCAGTGACTTGTATCCCTCCATCTGAATCGCGGAGTAGTGAACGAAGACGTCCTCGCCGCTTTCCCGCTCGATAAATCCGTAGCCCTTCTGAGGACTGAACCACTTGACACGCCCTCTCACCGTAGGCCCCTCCCAACAGACAGATATCGTCCTGCAAAGCGGTGGAGAGCATGTTACCACCACGCCCGGTTGATGTCAAGTACAGCCCATCAGGTTTAGTTCAGCCGTAAGACGCAAGCGTAAGGCGGCTTCCACCACGCACTTACAAGTCGGCCGACTCCGATATCAGCAGGGCAACCGCTTGGCTTGCAATCCCAAGCCCTCGGCCTTCAAAACCGAGTCCTTCTGTAGTGGTTGCCTTAACACTGACAACCCCCGGTTTGGTTCCCAGAGCATCGGCCACGTGCTCCCGCATGGCCGGGATAAACGGTGCCAACCTCGGGCTCTGAGCAATGATTACGGCGTCAACATTAGCCACCTGCAGTCCGTGTGCCTGCAGTTGCTTGCGGACCCTGCGGAGAATCTCCAGGCTCGAGATACCGGCAAACCGCGGGTCGGTGTCGGGGAAATGATGTCCGATATCGCCCAGTCCAGCGGCCCCGAGGATAGCGTCGGCGATGGCGTGGCAGACTACATCAGCGTCTGAATGGCCTTCGAGGCCCAGCTCAAAGGGGATTGTGACCCCGCCCAGGACCAGCGGCCGGTCAGGCACCAGAGCATGGACATCATATCCGATTCCGACGCGCACGAGCCATCTCCTTTTGGCGTATTCACTACTTCGCCGATGTCGGAGAGCCGGTCGATGCCTGCATAAATGCAAGAAGCGCCTCCGCTATCAGCAAGTCCTCTGCAACCGTTATCTTAATGTTCAGCCGCGATCCATCAATCAGATGCACCGGTTCCCCCAGCAGCTCGACCAGATACGCATCATCCGGAACCGTCGGCCCCGCCCCACCCTCTTCGTAAGCACGCTGAATAAGGTCGCGGTGGAAAGTCTGCGGGGTCTGGACGCTCCACAGCCCGCGGCGTTCGAGGGTTTTCACGACCCGTTGACTCTGGTCAGCCTGCTTGATTGTATCGGATACCGGCACCGCCGCCACAGCACTCCCCATTGCTTTGCAGCTTCGTATGGATTCCGACAGCAGTTCAGTGGTAACCAGGGGACGGGCGGCGTCGTGGATAAGAACGATTTGCGTGTCGGCGTCCAATGCTGCCAGGCCGCATGCGACGGAATCCTGCCGTCGCGGGCCGCCGAATACGATATTGTGCACCTTCTCGAAGGAGCCGGCGGCCGTAAGTTCACGAAGCGCATCTGCATCCGCTGGCTGCACGACGAGGACAACCGAAGCAATATCAGCGCAATTCTCCAGCGCGCGCAGCGTATGGGCGATGACCGGCTCGCCGCGCAAAGACGCGAATATCTTGTTAAAACCCAGGCCTACGCGTTCGCCGCGTCCTGCAGCAGGAACAACAGCCGCAGCATTCAACGGCCTTCTTCCTTTTCCTCATCGGCCGAGCCGATTTCGGCGAATATCATCTTACCCGCCACCGTCTGATAGACGCTGGTAACACACACGTTGAGCAAGCGCCCAATGTGTTTTTTGGCACCCTCTACAACGACCATCGTACCGTCGTCAAGGTATGCGACACCCTGGCCAGGCTCTTTACCCTCCTTGACGATGGTCACCGTAAGCTCCTCTCCAGGCAGGAATACCGGCTTGAGCGCATTGGCCAGCTCATTGACGTTTAAGACCGTTACGCCGCGCAGTTCGGCGATTTTGTTGAGGTTAAAATCATTTGTCAGAACCACGGCGCCGAGGTCCTTGGCAAGCTTGACCAGCCGCATATCCACATTGTCATTTGCATCATAGTTGGCGCCGTAGTTCTCCAATACCCGGAGCTCCACGCCCTCGATTTTGCCCAGCTTGTTGAGCACATCGAGGCCTCGGCGGCCTCGGGCGCGCTTGAGGGAATCCGCCGAGTCGGCAATGCTGTGCAATTCCGTAAGGACGAAGCCCGGCACGTACAGAGTGCCCTCGAGGAAGCCCGCCTCGCAAATCCCCGCGATACGGCCGTCTATTATAATGTTGGTATCCAGAATCTTTTGCGTGGCGGCTTTGACATTGGCGTTCGAAAGAGCGTCCGCACTGGCCAATTTCGGGAAAACGTAGGCCAATTGCTTTCTGGTGCTCAGCGTCAGTCCCAGGCCCAGAAAGACACAGATTACAATGGCGAACAACGTAAGCGGCGAATGTCACCAGGATGGCGACTACCAGACCGACTACGACACCGGAGAGAGCAAAGAGCTTATCCTGAAAGGGCACCCTTTCCAGATGGGATATCAGGTTGACCAGCCAACGAAACAATACAGTGGAGAATAGAAAACCGAGCAGAACCCCGATAATCAGAAATGCCGCCATTACGTAAACGCTCTCGGGACCCTGCAGAAGGTCTTTCGCGCGGAAGTATTCGACGATAACACTGCCGGTTTCCCATCCTGCCAGCGCCCCGACCAGACAAATCACCAATGCGAACAATGACCAAAGCCCTGTCAGAACCAACGCAACACCCCCGCCCGATGAAAATAAGCAGAATATAGACGGCTACTTCGGTATCGTTTCTTGGTTTTGTGGAATTGTGATATAGCCGTGAAGGTTAAAAGAGACACACCCAGTTCTTGAGCGTGTCCCTCGGTATTGTCCTAACGAATGCAACCCTGCGGCAATAGACGTAACGGCTGAAATGTGATCAGGCTGTAATCGCTGCACCTTCCGTATGGAACTTCACCTGGTCACCCTCCAGCTCCGCCACAATCGTGTCGCCTTCGCTGAACTTCCCGGAGAGAACATGCTCGGCCAGGGGGTCCTCGATCAGATGTTGAATCGCTCGTCGAAGTGGACGAGCCCCGTAAGCGGGATCGTAGCCCTCCCGAGCCAGTGCCTTTCGGACCGCATCAGTCACGCGGAGATTGACGCCCTTGGTCTGTAATTGCTCCGCAACTCGTCCGATCTCCAGGTCCACGATCGCCTCGATGTCTTCGTTGCTAAGCGGGTGGAACACGACAACGCCGTCCACGCGGTTTAAGAACTCGGGACGGAACGTCTTCTTCAGTTCATCCATTACCTTGCTCTTGATGCGGCGATAGGCTGCTTCAGAGCCGCTGTCCTCCTCGCGCGCTTCATCCGCTCCGAACCCCAGTTTGCGACCCTCTGTGATCTGGCGCGCCCCGACGTTCGAAGTCATGATGACGACCGCATTGCGGAAACTGACCACGCGGCCCTGCGAGTCGGTCAGGCGGCCCTCTTCCATCACTTGCAGCAGGATACTGAAGACTTCTGGATGCGCCTTCTCAATTTCATCAAAGAGGACTACACAATACGGGCGCCGCCGCACCGCCTCGGTTAGTTGGCCGCTCTCCTCGTATCCGACATACCCCGGTGGAGCACCCACGAGACGCGAGACGGCGAACTTCTCCATATACTCTGACATGTCAATACGTATGAGGGCGTCCTCGTCCCCAAAAAGGAACTCGGCCAGCGCCCGTGCGAGCAAGGTCTTACCCACACCTGTCGGTCCGAGGAAAATGAACGACCCGGTCGGCCGACGGGGGTCCTGAATTCCCGCCCGCGACCGTCGAACCGCCTTAGCCACCGTTTTGATTGCCTCATCCTGTGCAACGACCCGCTTGTGAAGTTCCTCCTCCATTCTGAGCAGCTTAGTGGACTCCTCTTCGGTCAGTGAGCTGACCGGGATACCGGTCCAAGCGGATACGACCTCGGCGATATCTTCCTTTGTAACGACCAGTTCCTCATCGCCCACTTCAGCGCGCCATTCAGCCTGCAACTGATTGAGCTGAGCGACCAATTCCTGCTCGTGGTCGCGCAACGCGCCCGCCTTCTCGAACTCCTGATTGCCCACCGCCAATTCCTTGCGCCGGCGAATCGAGTCCACTTGGCGGTCAAGCTCGCGGATTTTCGTTGGGGCAACGGACTTGCGCAACCTCACACGCGAGCCGGCTTCGTCAATGAGGTCTATGGCCTTGTCCGGCAGGGCACGGTCGGGGATATAACGCGCCGACAACTCCACGGCCGCAAGGACGGCCTCATTATCAATCACGACTCCGTGGTGCTCCTCGTAACGGCTGCGGACACCCCGGAGTATCTCGATGCTTTCCTCTATTGTAGGCTCACGCACCATCACGGACTGGAAGCGTCGCTCAAGGGAGCCGTTCTTCTCGACGTATTTGCGGAACTCGTCCAGTGTTGTGGCTCCGATACAACGCAGCTCCCCCCGTGCGAGGGCCGGCTTGAGGATATTGCTCGCATCCATCGCGCCCTCGGCAGCACCGGTACCTACAAGTGTATGCAGCTCGTCGAGGAAGACGATGATTTCATTCTTGTGAGCGCTGATCTCCTCGATAATGCGCTTCATCCGCTCCTCGAATTCGCCGCGATACTTGGTCCCGGCTACGATGCTGGCCAGGTCCAGCGCCACGACCCGCTGATTCAGCAGTCCCTCGGGGACTTCCTTGGCGATAATCCGCTGCGCCAGGCCCTCTACAATGGCTGTTTTGCCTACGCCGGGCTCCCCTATCAGGCAGGGGTTGTTCTTGGTGCGACGGCTCAGAATCTGAATCACCCGCTCGGTCTCTTCCTCTCGGCCAATCACCGGGTCAAGCTTGCCCTCCCGCGCCTCGGCGGTCAGATCCCGGCTGAAGTGATCCAGCGTAGGTGTCTTCGACTTTGCCTGATGTTGCGTTGCACTGGCTGCGCTGGGGTGGCCGGCTACCGATTGACGGACCTTTGTCAGGTCCACACCGTAGTTGCGCAGAAGCCGGTAAGCGAGCCCGTGTCCCTCGCGCACCAGTCCGATTAGGACATGCTCGGTGCCGATGTAATTGTGCCCCAGCCGTTTTGCCTCAGCGAACGTCAATTTCAGGGCACGCTGAGCATCCGGCGTGAACGACGGCTCGTCACCTGGTTTCTCGGTGCCGGCGTTCGCCTCGATCCGCTGGCGGAGTTCGGCGCGCAGCTTGTCACCCTCAACCCCCATTCCCTCCAGAACTTCAGCGGCGACGCCTTCCTTCAGGTCAAGCAGACCGAGCAGCAGGTGTTCGGTGGAAATCTGTGCAGCACCTGCCTTCTTCGCGGCGTCGTGAGCCAACAATACCGCTCGTCGCGCTCTGCCCGTGAACCGCTCCCAGAGTTCCATAATATCACCACCTCGATAAAACGATCACCAATAACCCAGGGAGGTTCCCAGCAGATGATACGCCATCCCCGTAATCATTCTGCGAAAGTTCTCCTGGTTGGACTGTTTGTTTGAATTCCCCGCCCGTCGCGGGACCGATCATTCATATGGACAGACTTGGACCTTCAAAGGTTCCATTTGCTTGTTTTTAGCGCAACCGGCACCCCATAAGAGGCTGTGACCTGATGATTACTTCTCCGTTCTGCTGTCATACCCTGCGGCGATGCCTATTTGCACCGTGTCATCGGCATATATCGGCACGCCCGCCGTCTTCGTTAACTCGCGGAACGCTGATGTCAGTTGTCGGGTCACCGGGCCCGGGGTGCCGTCACCGATTACCCGGCCGTCCACCTTGATGACTCCTACGATCTCGGCGGCCGTGCCTGTCAGGAAACATTCAGCCGCATTGTAGACGTCAAACTGGGTGAAAAGCTCCTCCCGGACCTTGATGTCAGCTTGAGTCGCCAGGCCGATGACCACCCTGCGGGTCACTCCCTGGAGAATCCCTGCGCTGACCGGCGGAGTGACGACGACTCCGTCCCTTACTATGAAGATATTATCCCCCGTGCACTCCGCAACGAAACCCTGCTGGTTGAGCATAATGCCCTCATCCAGACCGGCACGCACCGTCTCCACCTTTGCCAGGATGCTGTTGAGGTAGTTCAGCGATTTGACCGCCGGGTTTAGGGCCTGGGGAATGTTCTTGCGTGTGCTCACGGTAATCAGCTCAATGCCGCGGTCGTACACCTCTTCGGGATAGAGTTGAATGTTGTCGGCGATTATCACCACGGTCGGCTTCGGACACTTGCGGGGGTCCAGGCCCAGGTCACCGGGTCCACGACTGACTACAAGCCGGATGTAACCGTTTTGCAGCTCGTTGCGCCGGCAGGACTCCAAAACCGCTTCGACCAACTCATCGTAGGTTAACGGCAGTTCCAGCATTATGTGCCGCGCGGAGGCGTATAAACGCTCCAGATGAGCGTCCAACTCGAACACCCGGCCGTTGTAGACTCGAATGCCCTCGAACACGCCGTCCCCGTAAAGGAAGCCGTGATCGAATACCGAGATGCGCGCCTCTTCTTCGGGAACGAAACGACCGTCGAGGTATATCATCCGAGCCATCAGCAACACACTCCACCGGATAGGGCCGCAACTTGGTTTTTTCGCGTCCCATCGCTGATATTAGTATACCATAATCTCACGGCGTTGACAATGATTCCGCAACTGTCTCCACGGCCATCGAAAGTCGCAAAGCGCCTTGCTCCTCCAGGCGCTCGCACCAGGTTCATCAGACCCATATAGGTGGGTTGCGCCGGGCATCTAACAGCTTGTCGCCCCCACTGAGAACCTATCCACGTAAGACCGGCCTGCCCTCTTTATGCCCACGTCATCTCGCCGGGAGCCTCGGCAATCAGGCACTGCTTCAGGAATGCTACGGCCTTCAGGAACCCCTCCCGTGGGCTCATTAGACTGTCTTCGTGCTCGATGCTGAGAACGTGGTCATAGCCGATCAGGCGGAGCGTGCTGATGAGGTCCTTCCACACGCTGTAATCGTGGCCGTAACCGACTGTGCGGAAGATCCAGCTTCGGTTAATCTCGTCACCGTAGTGCTTGGTGTCCAGAACGCCGTTGACTGCGGTGTTGAGCGGGTCTACGCGGCTGTCCTTGGCATGGAAATGCTTTATCACGTCCCCGCCGAGCTTGCGGGCGGCGGCGCACACGTCGATTCCCTGCCAGAAGAGGTGGCTTGGGTCGAAGTTGCAACAGATGCGCTCCCCACAGGCATCCCGAAGCCTGAGCAACGTCTCCGGGTTGTAGACCAGGAAGTTCGGGTGCATCTCAAAGCAGATGTCCACGCCATGCTTGTCGGCGAACTTGTTCTCCGCCTTCCAGTATGGAATCGCCACCTCTTCCCATTGGTACTTGAGCACTTCCAGGTGGTCTTCCGGCCATGGCGCGACCACCCAGTTGGGTGCCTTTGCTCGCGGCCCGTCGCCTGGGAGGCCGGAGAAGTTGATTACGCGCGTGA
This sequence comes from Candidatus Zipacnadia bacterium, assembly GCA_029820875.1. Next base: position 446 of record JALGUK010000124.1, on the reverse strand, counting down.
CGCCGAGCTTTTCGGCCAGGAGCACCGTCTTGCGGTGCACCTCGTGGTGCTTCTTGGAGATGCTTGCCTTCGGATGGAGGGGATTCCCATGGCAGCTCAGAGCCGAGAGGATCATCCCGCGGCTGGTGATGGCGTCAAGGAACGCCTTCCGCTTCTTCTCGCTCGCGTTCAGTGCATCCAGGTCGCAGTGGCCGCCGCCCGGGTAGTTGCCGGTCCCTATCTCGACGGCCTCAAGCCCGGCCTCGGCCAGAAAGTCGAGAACTTTCTCGAGCGGTTCCCCGCTCCATGGAGCGGTCAGTACGCCGATCTTCATGTCTTATGCCCCCCTTAGGAGTGAAACAATGCGCCGCAGTATATGAGCGCCTTCGCGCCTACCCGCGTCTTGATGCTAATGTCTTCCCCGGCCCAGCAAGCGGCCGAGGAGGAATAACGCACCCGCGCCGACG
>JALGUK010000123.1 GCA_029820875.1 Candidatus Zipacnadia bacterium | reverse complement strand
CTCTTACAAGGTTACGGAGGATAGAATCTTGCGAGCTTCTCAAGCATTCATTCCCACCCTTCGCCAGGCTCCGTCCGAGGCGGAGATTCCCAGCCACAGGCTGCTTTTGCGCGGCGGATTCATTCGCCAACTTACCGCAGGCGCATACTCCTTGCTGCCGCTTGGCTTTCGCGTGTTCAAAAAGGTCGAGCAGATAGTGCGGGAGGAGATGAACCGCATCGGCAGCATAGAGCTTCTCATGCCAGCCCTGCAGCCGAAGGAACTCTGGCAGGAGAGCGGCCGCTGGGAGAGCTTCAACCCGCCGCCGATGAAGGCCCTGCAGCCGAAGGAACTCTGGCAGGAGAGCGGCCGCTGGGAGAGCTTCAACCCGCCGCCGATGAAGCTCAAGGACGGCGCAGGGCACGAGTACTGCCTGGGGCCGACGCATGAGGAGGTCATCACCGACATCGTCCGGCACTCGGTGCGGTCCTACCGGCAGCTCCCCATCACGCTTTATCAAATTCAGAACAAGTTCCGGGACGAGCTGCGCCCGCGCGGGGGGCTTCTGCGGTCCAAGGAGTTCTCCATGAAGGATGCCTACAGCTTCCACGCAGCCTGGGAGAGCCTCGACGAGACATTTGAGGACATGCGCCGGGCCTACTGCCGGATATTCGAACGCTGCGGCCTGCCCTATCGCATTGTGGAGGCGTCGGCGGGGTCCATGGGCGGTACGGATACGCTCGAGTTCATGACACCCGCGCAAAACGGCGAGGACACCATTATTCTTTGCGATAGATGCGGCTACGCGGCAAACGCCGAGATGGCCGAGCGGCGCGTCCCGGACCGGCCGCCCTCGCCGGCTGCCGGGCCGCCGTACGATTCATCCGCCAGGCCGCGAAAGGTTGACACCCCGGGCGCTCACACCATCGAGGCGGTCTGCGAGATGCTCAGCAAGCGCTCGGAGGAACTCCTTAAGACCATGATTTGCAGGACCGGCGACGGCTTCGTCGCGGCGCTGGTCCGCGGGGACCATGACCTTAATGAACTCAAGCTGGCCAAGGCGCTGGGAGTCGAGACGGCGGAGCTTGCATCGCCCGCCGAGATTGAGGATGTCACGCAAGCGCCGGTGGGCTTTGCAGGGCCGGTCGGGTTGTCGAGGGCTAAAATCGTGGCCGACTATGACGTGGCGGACATGGTCGACTTCGTCACCGGGGCCAACGAGAACGACGCGCACCTTGTTGATGTCAACGTCTGGCGCGATTTCGAGCCTGACCTGTGGGCTGATATCCGGGTGGTAGGGAATGGTGACCCGTGCCCTCGATGCGAGGGGACGCTCCGAACCGAGCGCGGGATAGAGATAGGTCACATCTTCAAGCTGGGTACCAAGTACAGCGAGAGCATGAACGCCCGTTTTTTGGATTCGGACGGCGAGGAGAAGCCCCTGATTATGGGCTGCTACGGGATTGGCGTGAGTCGGGTTCTTTCCGCAGTCGCCGAGACGCACAACGACGAGGCAGGTCTGGTCTGGCCGATTTCCATCGCGCCTTTTGAGGCGGTGGTGTTGCTTCTTGACCCCGATGATGAGGCGGTGCGGATGGCGGCCGAGTCTATCTACGATGGATTGCAGCCTGACGTTGAGACCCTTCTGGATGACCGCGATGAGCGTGCGGGAGTCAAGTTCAAGGACGCCGAACTAATCGGTTTCCCGCTCCAGGTGGTTGTGGGAAGGCGCGGAATAGGAAAGGGCAAGGTCGAGGTGCGCGTCCGCGGCCGCGAAGGCGAGACCCTCGTCTCGCCCGATGACGCTCCAGCGCAGGTTCGAGAGCTTGCGCAACATCTTTATGAACCGCTTACTGCATAAGGCGGGCACTGAAACAATCGGATGCGTTGTGCCGTGTCGGGCCTGCAATGGGGTAGCTGCATGTAGCGTCATAAGTGAGAGGGGGATGGACCGTGGGATGAACGAGTTTCTGCTTCCGGGCTACGGCGAAACGGTCCTGAAGCTGTCAATTGCGTTTGTGGTCAGTGCTGTAATCGGCCTCGAGCGCGAGGCCCGACATCGCCCAGCCGGCTTTCGTACTCATATATTGGTATGCACTGCCTCGTGTTTGCTGATGATGATTTCCATCAGCCTCGGCGGTGAAAGGTTCGATCCTGCGCGATTGGCGGCCCAGGTGGTGACAGGGATGGGGTTCCTCGGAGCGGGCACCATAATTCGACACGGCGATGTCGTCCGCGGTTTAACGACCGCCGCTTCGCTGTGGGCTGTTGCAGCGCTGGGGTTGGTTGTGGGGATGGGATGGTTCATCGGTGCCACGCTTGGTACGGCCGTTGTCGGAGGCACTCTCATCGGCCTGAACCTGCTGGAGAAGCGGATAGTGGCCCAGGTGGGCCGGGCGAGCCTTCAAGCTGAGATTGGCGATGAACCGGCGCGGATTTCGACGTTGCTTCGAGACATCGAAGCCGTGGGTGCCCAACTGGTGACGGTGGAGGTGGGCGAGGTTGCATCGGGCCGGAGACTGGTGAAGGCCGAGGTAAGTTGCGTGGAGCCGGGTGGGGTAGTCGCGCTGACTGAGCGCCTCCTACGGGTGGAGGGAATAACCGAGGTGCAGTGCAGCTGATTGGGCGTAAACACGCCAACGCAGACGCCCGCAGGCCACGCGGGACGGGGGACGCGCAGTCCACGAGCGTCAGCTTAATCGGCGGAGGGGCTGCTTGGGCTCCCTACTTGCTACAGGCTTTCCTCCGCCGAAATTTCTCTCAACATAGCGTCCGCAATTGCGTCGCTACTTGGCTTGAAGGTACCTTCGCGGACCTTCCTCGCAAGCTCTTCGACCCGTTGCCGTCGGGCCTGAGGTACGTCATGAACGGCTTGCAACGCCATGCGGATGTCCTTGGCTTGCGGTGACAGTACCGCCTCGTCCGGGAGGGCCCGGTTGGCCCTTTGGGTGCTTTCCGGCCCGGCGGCCCGCTTCTGCTGGACCTGCTCAATCAGCTTTTGCGAGATGTTGTGAATGTGTTCCCCTGAAATCCGCATCGTATCCTACTCCCGCTCGCTGCGAGGTCCTCTGGAGCACCTTCTTCGCGTAGTCACACCGGTTATCGGCTCTCAGGCCTGTTATCTTGAGGCCGGCAAGCCCTGTGGGCCCTTGCGTGACTACTTGATGGAGGCCCTCACACGCTGAAACTGCTCTGGAGTCAGCGGCCCGACGAGCGTAAAATTCACTCCGTCGTGATTCCACGTAACCGTGCCAGCGGGCAGCCGCCTCATAGTTTCCGGACTGGCCGGCCGCTCGAACAATGAAAAGGTATCAATACCATTCGAGAACCGCAGCCACAACACCTTCTGGCCGCCGACTTCGGGAACGGTTACGTCATCTGCCAGAAACTCGAAACCTGGAGGCAGAACGGTGGGCAATCGAGGCTTGTAACCGGTCTGAGCTTGCGCCTGGGCCAGCGTCATGCCCTTTCCGAGGTACAGGGTCAACTGCTTTCTTACACCCCTTGGGGGTATCCACACGAAGTCGCTGGGGCCGAAAACCGGAGAGAAGGTTATGTCGACGAAGAACCTGGACAAGACCGGCCTGCCGCTGGGCGCGAACTCGTCGATTTTAAGCTCCACGAATCGCTGAGTGTCCACATATACCCGCCGGGCGATTTTCCCGTTTGGACGCTTGACGACGATCACGTGCGCCCACCGGTCCATGACTCGCTCCTTACCTGCGTAGCTTATTTGGAAGTTGCGTTGCAGCAATGAAAGAGCGGTCAACCGGCGCCGGCGTGTAACCGTAATAGGAGGCGCCGGGTGGTAGCGCACCAGTCGCAGATGCGGGAAGTATTCATACTGGATACGCCCGTCGTTGATGACCAAAACGCCCTTGTGCTGAGGCGGCGCGAGAATCTCTATCCGCAACTTGCCCCCGCGGGCGCGTCGTAGAAGCCGCTTTTCATACCGGGTTTTGAGCGGACCGAAGTGCAATACCTTTTGGATGCCCGCGAGGTCTACATCGCCGTCCTGGTTGATTGTGCGCTTAAGGATTGCGAGGCAGTCTTGTTCTGCAACCGCCCTGTGTTGCCCACTCAGCGCACTCAAAATGAAAGCGGCTGCCGCCGCGCAGATTATTGTCTTAACCGCCGTTTTGCTCGTCAGCATTTGGCACCGAAACAACGAATGTAGTAAGCGTCATGCGGACAACCACGGTCGCCGGAGAATACGACCATGGGAGCTTGCATTCACCACGTGCCTTGATACTCCGTTATCGGGATATAACCGCCCCCGCTGAGCGGTTGTGCCTCCTGCGCGCACTGATGCCCCTCGGCCAGCAGGTAATAGTAAGAATCGCTCGCGTCGGCGGGACCGAACCCAACTGTCGGCGGATGCTGAGCGCGTGGAAGGACGAGCCACGCCGCCGCCAGCAGCAACAGCACAAATACGGCTGCAGCGGCGAACCGCCGCAGGGGCGCAGGGGCCCATGCCGGTCCTACCATCCAATCCCAGACCTTCTGGAGCAGGCCCCGCTCGGCCTGTTCGACATGCCTGAGTACACGCATCTCCCGCCGGAGGGTGTCCATGAACTGAGACGAGACGGACTCCTGCGGGAGATTTGCTACCAATGCCTTCGTTTGCTTAAGTTCCCGCAGAAGCGAACGGCACGCCTCGCACTCAGCCAGGTGCGCCTCGATACGCGCGGCGGTGTCAGGCGTGACGGCACCGTCACTCATCTGCGACAACAGCGGTTGTATCTCTCGGCAATCCATGGCCGTCCGCCACCTATTCCTGCTCGCTGATGTAAGGCCTCAGGATGTCACGCAACTGCATACGAGCATTGAAAAGCCTGGACTTTACAGTCCCGAGCGGACATCCCACGATCTGCGATATCTCTTCGTAGGGAACGCCTAAAATGTCGTACAGCACCACTACTTCCCGCAGCTTATCTGACAAAGAGGCAATGGCCTCCTGTATCTTTCTGTGAAGCTCCTTGTCCTGCACCGCCCGGTCAGGCGTTGGGTTGCTGTCCGGCACCTGTCTGCTGAGCTTATCATCGCCGGTTGTCAAAGGCGCGTCGAGGTCGAGAAAGTGTGCTTCTTCGCGCTGTCGCCGTCGAAGAGCATCCACACATAGGTTGCTCGCGATGCGATACAACCAGGTTGAGAATGAAGCAGCTCCGCGAAACTTGCGGATATGCAGGAACGCGCGCAGAAACACCTCCTGAGTTAAGTCTTCGGCTTCCGAGGCATTCCCTATCATGCGCAACACATAGTTGTAAATCCGGTCCTTGTGGAGAAGGGCAAGCCGCTCAAAAGCTGCAGGATCTCCTCCTCGAGCCTGGGCGACAAGGTCCGGTTCACGGCCATCCATCCGCCGCTGTTCCCTTCTCTGCTTGCATTAGACGCTCTCGTTTTCGGAAAGTTCACCGGGGCCCAGGTACAGGTAGCGCTCCAGGCCGCGGTCCCAGTCGGACCAGGTTCGCCCTGTTCCCTCGGCTGCTTTTCGTGAAGCCCTGAACATGTTCACGCGCGAGTCCATGTACTCGAGATAGTGCAGGACGAGTGCTTCCAATGTCATCGGCTCCACCGGAGCGCCCCACTCGCGCTGCCCGTGGTGACTGATGAGCAGGTGCCACAGAATCATGCGAAGCGACTCCGGGAAGCCCTCGATTGCTTCCGCTCGACGCACTACGGTCTCCGCGCCGAGCGTCACGTGCCCGACCAGGCGGCCGGCATCGGTATAGTCAATGGTCGTTCCGCACGACAGTTCCTGGATCTTGCCGATGTCATGGAGGATAGCCCCGCAGAGGAGCAAGTCGCGGTCAATGTCCGGATATATCTCGCACAGCGCCTCGCAGGCCTTCAC
>JALGUK010000598.1 GCA_029820875.1 Candidatus Zipacnadia bacterium | reverse complement strand
GGCCGAGTGGATGAGCGAGATATACGAATTCCTCGGCATGAGCTGCGGATATATCCAGCAGGGTATGCATCCCGCCGAACGGCAGGCCAACTACGCCAAAGATATTACCTACGTACAGAATAGTGAGCTGGGCTTCGACTATCTGCGCGATAACATGACCGCCTACCCCCAGAACCTGGTACTGCCTGATCTGTACTACGCCATTGTTGACGAGGTAGATAGCATCCTCATTGATGAGGCCCGCACCCCGCTGATTATCTCGGGTATGCCCCAAAAAGATGTGCAGTTCTACGAGGAGATTGATCGCGTTGTTTCGCGGCTACGGGCCATCCCAGAAAGTCAGAACCAGGAATACAAGGAAACACATAACGGCGAAGATGACCCCGACGCCGACTATATTTATGATCCTAAATTCCATCAAGCTGCCCTGACCGAGAGAGGCCAGCGAAAAGTAGAAAAGATGCTGGGGATTGATAACCTCAGCGACCCACACTATGCGGACATCCGTCACCATATTGACAACTCACTAAAGGCGCATACGCTGTACGAGCGCGATGTTGACTAGGCCAAAGAAGGCGTGCGCGTCCAACAGGCCCGCCAGACAGTGGCCAGCATCACCTATCAGAACTTCTTTCGCCTCTATGAGAAACTAGCGGGGATGACCGGTACTGCCAAAACGGAGGAGCCGGAATTTGTCCAGATCTACAATATGCCGGTTGTAGTCATCCCGACAAACGAGCCAGTAATTCGTAAGGATTATCCCGACGTTGTCTACAAGACCCGAGAGGCCAAATATCGCGGAATTGTCTCGGAATTACTGCATATGTACATCCGCGAGCAGCCAGTGCTGTGCGGCTCGCGGTCGGTGGAGGTTTCTGAATACCTGGGTACGCGCCTGGCTCCTGATAAGTTGCGCCGCCACTGCCTGGTACTGCTGTGCCAGTGGCAACTACGCGACGGACGGCGCCTGGATAGTGATAAGCAACAAGAATATACCAAGACGCTGCGTACATCAATTGACGAACTGAGTCGCCACGATCTGGCGGCGATAGCTCGCGACCTCGACCTGGACCCGGATGTGCAAGCCGAGCAGAATATTGATAATCTGCTCGGCTTGCTGGAGGTCGCTGGCGACGATGGAGGAGGGCATTCCGCATAACATTCTCAACGCGAAGTACCACGAAGAGGAAGGCCGGATCATCGCCCAGGCCGGCCGGCCCGGGCAGATTACCATCGCCACCAATATGGCCGGGCGCGGTGTGGATATTGTGCTCGGGGGCAAGCCAGAAGACAAGGACCAGGACTTCTATCCGGAGCAGTATGAGAAAGTCAAGAGACTGGGTGGGCTGCACATACTGGGCACCGAACGCCATGAGAGCCGGCGCATTGACAATCAGCTTCGGGGCCGCTCGGGACGGCAGGGCGATCCAGGCAGCTCGCGATTCTATGTCAGCCTGGAAGACGAACTGATGCAGCTCTTCGGCCCGGACCGGTTCGGGATGTTCCTACGGGGCTGGCCCGAGGAAGAGGCCATCGAACACCGTATCGTCAGCAAGTCAATTGAGCGTGCTCAAGCTAAGGTGGAGCTGCGCAACTTTGAAATCCGCAAAAACACCCTTAAGTACGACGACGTTATGGATAAACAGCGCAAGGTCATCTACGAGCAGCGCCGCCAGGTACTGGAAAGCAAGGATGTCCGCGAACACGTTGTGGCTATGTTAGACCGTACTGTTGACGGTGTGGTAGAGGCTTATGCTAGCCCAGAAATTCACCCGGAAGATCGCGACCTGGGCATGCTCTATTCGGAGCTGGTTGGGGTTATCCCGGCGCTTGATTCGGTGCTAGCCTACGAGGACTTACACGCGATGGCCCCCAACCGTATTGGGGAGGAGATTAAGGAGATCGTCCACGACCTATATCGCCGGCGTGAGCAGGCCATCGGACCGGAAATGATGCGGGAGATCGAGCGAAGCTGGCTGTTGCACACCGTAGACCGGTGGTGGATGGAGCATCTACGGGAGATGGATGATCTGCGCGATAGCATTGGGCTACGCGGCTATGGGCAGCGCGATCCGCTGGTTGAATATCAGCGCGAGGCCTATGAATACTTCGA
>JALGUK010000122.1 GCA_029820875.1 Candidatus Zipacnadia bacterium | reverse complement strand
GTCCATCGAGTCTGTGCTATCGAAGAAAGCACTATCCCATTGCGGGAGGCCGCCTGGGAGAAGAGTGCGCAACAGGTTGGCGGAGTCGCTATTGGGGATCTCCTGCGCTGCAAGCAGCTGATATGTGCCACCGAACATGCTCGAAAGCGCCGCCTGGACCATAGGAGGACGCAGAGCCGTCGGGGACGTGGAGGTTCCGCCCACCTGTATGTTCCACGAAATTAGTCCCAGCCAGCCCGGTGGCAGTCCGATCCGGTCCTGAGGAATCTCGGGCAACTCGGGGACGGAAGGATCCGTCTTGAGCCGGGCGAATTTCTGCTCGATCTCGGGAGTGCTGCTCCATTGATTGCCGCCCTCAACCGACAGCGTGACGTCGGGTTGGCTGCTAACCCCTCCAACGGATATCTCCACCGAAACCGGTCCCCCACCGGTCAAGCCCTGCGGAACCTCGGCGTTGACTTGCAGGACGCCGCTCACCATGCCAGGTGCTGCCCCGGCATATAAGACTTTCGCTTCAACGCCGCCAATCTGCACGGACACAGGTAGGGCACTTCGGGGTGGATCGCCGCTGATCACTTTCCCGTCCTCGCCCGGTGGTTCCGTCTGCCCGCCACCGGTTGCATAAATCATGACCACGGAGCCTTTCGCCGCCGGAGCCGCCGGACCGTTGACAGTGTAGTTCTGGTTGAGTATGGCTCCCTGTCCCCGGCCGGATGAATCGAGGGTGAAAACCCCAGGCGCAGATGGAGCCACTGGAACGGTCAGGCTGTTTGACCGCATGCCGTTGTAGTCGACCTCCATTACCGTGCTCGTGTGCTCGCTGACGGAATAGGGGACCACGACGCTTACTTGCCCTTCCCACGCATAGATTATGGGGGCGGCAACACCATCGAACAGGACGCGGGTGCCACCCAACTCGGTGGTGATATCCTGCCCGTCCTCGGTCAATTGCAGTGTGATAAGAGAAGACGGCCCCAGATTGGAACCGAAGATGGTAATGATCTCTCCCGGAGCCACTGCCCCGGTGACGTAGCTCGCGGCGTTCGTCACCCCGGCCGCTGATATTTGAGGAGTCGCCGGCATTCCACACGGGCTCAACGGTGATTGGGTATTGCGGGGAGCAGGTGGAGCGACATCAAAATCAGCGCTGTTGTCGTCCGTGTCAACACAGCCGCCGGACTTGCGAACCGCCGCCGTCGTGTTGCTCAATGTTCCGGCGGGGCTGCCTTCCGCGAAATCTGCGCTGCCATAACCGACCAGATCCACGATCTGTGAGCCGGTGGGTGAAGATCCAGACAGCGCGGTTAAATTACTTACCAAGGCAACTTTGCCGGAATCGGCACTCAGCCCGATCCCACCAATCGCGTCCGGGGCTGGTAACGCAACCGACCCACCAGCACCTTGCTTTTCCTGAACGAGGTAGTACTGTCCCGGCTGGATAGTACCGGCCAGTTCCGTTCGTTGCCAGTTTCCGCTGGTGGCGGAGGCATATTGGACCGTCCAGCCAGTCACGTCGACCGAAGTGCTGCCGCGGTTGAACAACTCGACAAAATCATTGGTGAGAGTCGCGCCCTGGTTGCCACCGCCGCCGTAAACCTGGCTGATCACGAGACTCGACGAGCCGGTTTGGGCCATTGCTTCCGATGGATGAAAGAGGAAGGGTAAGGACGTAGATAACAGAATTACGAGATGAACGATGCCATGCTGGCTGTTCATTGGGTGATCACCGCGGAAATTATAACCCCAACCATGTCGAGATTCCAGGGGTCCCGGCAATAACTCGATCTCGCATATCCAAACGATGCCGCTATCGCTTTCAGGTTCAACACAAGCCCAGAGGGAGCGCCAGGCCGGCTCAGCGAGCTTCGAGCCGTGGGAATCCGAGTGCCTGCGCTCCTCCGATTCAGAGGTTTGGCTAATGGGCCTGAAGAGCTACACGCGGCGCTGGGTCGAGCAGCATCGCGACGGCAGAGCGGATCGGTGGACGGTAGCTGACGAGAGGAGTGCGCGGGTCTTCGAGGCGGAATACTGAAGGCCCGCGCGGTTGTTTGGGCGGGATTGCGGACGCGGAAACGGGTTCGCGCTCCCGCCCTTCGTGTTTCTTGGCTTGGGTGTGTGCCGTCAGCGGGCTGCAGCGCGCCCGGGCGCCGAGCCGCCGGAAGCGGCGCTCTACGGAAGACCGGCACCGTCTCGCGTGAGACTGGCGTGGCGGTCTTTCTAAGACAGCGATGGGAGGACAAAACACAATGTCGGAAACGAGCACGTTGCTTGCCTACGAAAGCAAGATCACGCGGGAGCAGTTGGCCGAGGTGCCGACGCCGCCCGCCACGCGGACGCACGTCCCGATCCCGCACGACAAGGTCGTCGAGACGCTGGTCGAGACGCTGAGCTTTCGCCACATTGGCGTGGTGGGTGAGGAGTACGCGGTGCCGAAACACGGCATGCGGATGTTCGGGATCGTGGATCTCGAGAGCAGCTTCGACGGCTGCCGCTTCGCAATCGGCGTCCGCAACAGCCACGACAAGAGCTTTCGGCTGAGTCTGACGGTTGGGTTGCGAGTATTTGTGTGCGAGAATCTCGCCTTCTCGGGAGACTTCACTCCGGTGCTGGCGAAGCACACGAAGAACTTCTCGCTCGAAGACGCGATGTCGATCGGCGTTGACCGCATGCAGCGGAACTTCGAGCCGATGAAGCGGCAGGTCGAGGAGTGGCGGGCGCGCCAGTTGTCGGTTGGCACGGCGAAGCTCATCATCTACCAGGCGTTCGTCGAGGGCGACCTGGAAGCGCCGAAGCACTTGGCGCGGAAGGTCCACGACCTCTATTTCGACCCGCAGTACCCGGAATTCCAGCCGCGAACCATGTGGAGCCTCTCCAACGCCTTCACGTCGGCATTCAAGCGACTGGACCGATACCGCAGTTCAAAGCGACGGCAAAGCTCGGCGGGTTTCTACAGCAGGTGCAGGGATGACCGGGATGCTGTCGGAAGGTTTCGTGGCGGCGGTATTGGCGGAGATGGAGAGCACGCTGGACGAGCGGATCGAGGGAGCCCCCTGCGAGGCCGTTCGCTTGGAACTCGTCGAGGTCCGGGACCGCATTCACGGCGTGAGCACAGGGCTTGCACGTGAGTCTGTGTCCAACAGCGCGTTCGTACCAAACGGCGGAATTCGCTGACTCCATCCGCTCGCCGATCCCCACTGGCGCTGGTTATGCCATTTGAAGACCGACTCAGCCGGTTTGCAGCGGGCGAAGCATGTGGTGGTATGGCTGGCGGGGTCTTCCACTGGAAGTCCACCGCCCATCGGGGCTGTCTCTGTGCGCTGTCGGGCGCGAGCAGCGTGAGCACCGCAGAGTAGCCATCGGCAAACGTTAGCCGACTTCTTGTTCTCGATCCACATGAGCGCTTATGTTCCACGCTCTTGCAAAACCGTGATGGGGCAGCCTATAATTCCGCTCGGGCAGCAGAGGAGAACACGTTCAACCATGAATCAAGAATGGTTTGAAATGCGGAACATCCGGCGGCGGAACCTCAACAACGCGGTTTGGATACCTGTCCGCGCTGCGAGAAAAGACTCCGTAGGCACGTTCGGGACTCTTGGCTATCGCGAGGAATTCTTCGGTGCAGGCTCTATAGCCGTTCCACTCGACAAAAGGACCAGAGCCGAAACACTCGGCTGGACGCATCTCGGTTTACGCCACACACACAGAGGCGGCGTGACAGAGGGCCGCTACGTACCAGCGGATGTTTTTGACGGCTATGGATTAGAGCTCAACGCGGTGGTCCTCGTCCTCGCGCAAGACGGCAATACCGACGACCCACCCGTATGGCATTTGCATCAGGACTTTGTCCTCACCCTTGGGCTAAAGCGCGAGCATGATGTATGGCTCGCTATGGATGAGGGGTACATTGAGGTCGCGCGCCTTAGGCGGGACGACGAGGAGAGGCCGATTCTCCTGGAGATCCGTGCAGAGCATTTGAAAGACTACCTGTGCGCGCGCGGAATGGCGCTCTACATCACGTCCTACAGGAACCGAGAGGAAATCGTCGTCGATGCAAGCCACATCAACTGGCCTGGGGATCCGCTGGACCCGTTCCGTCAGGTTTCCGAGGGAGATCGTTGGGAGGGAAGAAGAACCGAACTGGAAGAAGGCGGCCTGTCCGCTGCAGTCTTGCACGTCGGCCGAGAGAACGTCGACTTTCAAGAGGACGTGCCCGTCATCGGTCTCTCGGATGGCAACATCATTACCAAATCTTGGACGGTTGAGCGCCGGGGCCGAAAGCTGATTCGTATCCAAGGAGAACTGTGGCGTAACGAGTGGGTCGAGCCCGCAGATAAGAGTCCGCGGGTGCGCGGCGACAAGCTCCCGCCGTCGGCGTTTTTCGTCACGGACGCGAAGGGAACACGATGCAGGGCTGACAAGCTCGAGGGGACCCGCGGATGGCTGTGGTTCCGCCCCGAGGTCATCCGGGCCGTCTCGAATCGGCGGGGAGGAAGATTGCGCTGGTACACCCGCGACACAGGTGGCGTCAGGAGCTCGCCTGGATCGTATGTGCACTTCGGCGTGAATAGGCTTGGCCTCGTCAACGTATACGCAAAAGACATCGGGCTACTTTCGGAATGGGAACAACAGATTTGGGCCGGCTTCAATATGGGTCCCGAGGGTGGCGTCTCCGAAGAACTGCTCGCCGCGCAGGCTGAGGGGAACCCCGCGAACACGCAAGCGCCGGAGAAGTTTCTCCCTCAGGCATTTGCGGCGCTGAGTCAGGTCACGAGCGCGAAGTTCGGATTCCGACTCTTCCGCGAGCACGCCGATTTCGCTGGGCTTATTGCTAGCGCACATCGCTTCAGGGCGACAGATCAATCGGGCTTTTTCTCACTTGCCAAGGACCTCGCACGCCTGGTCGCAGACGGTATCGATGCGGCGGCCATTCAGAAGGTCGTGCTTCCCCCGAAGGGAGAGAGGTGGGGCTCGCTAAAATCCCTGGAGAAGCTCGTAGCACTCAAGGCTGGCGAGGAGAAGGCACGCTCGCTCCTTGGCCCGCTTGTGGGAATCTATGGGCTACGGCATGCAGACGCGCACCTCGCAAGCAGGGACATTGACGAGGCATTTGCTCTGGCGCGCGTGGACCGGGCCGAGCCCTTCGTGTTTCAGGGTTATAGGCTACTTCACTCTTGCGTATCAGCCCTGTACTCAATCCTAAAGGTGCTCAAGGTATTTCCGGACAAGACCGCCTGATGCGGGAAAGAACGGAGAAGAGCGAACAACTAATCCGAAGTTTCCGGCGCGATCCTGGAAGTAGTGTTTGCAGGTCAGTGATTTAGCAGGGTTTCGAAATTCCATTTGTAGCCACTAATAGGAAGCATTTTGCCTTGACTTTGTTTTGTGCTGTGGCTTATGATTGGGTATGCCGTCCAGAACGGGCCGGGTTCATGTGGCCACGACAGTCCGGAAGTACAAGGGCAAGGTCTACCGCACCCACCTGCTGCGGCGCACCTATCGGGTCGGAAAACAGGTCAAGCACGAA
>JALGUK010000121.1 GCA_029820875.1 Candidatus Zipacnadia bacterium | reverse complement strand
CATAGAGAATGCCAAGCTTGTTGCTACACACGATATCATCGAGGAACGGGCCAAAAAGCTTGGTGAGGAGTACGGGGCGGACCCGTACACGGACCTTGATGCCGTTCTTGCGCGTGATGACGTTGATGTTGTGGACATTTGCACGCCCAGCGGCCTTCACGCCGAACTCGGCATCGCCGCCGCGAAGGCGGGCAAAAATGTGATTACCGAAAAGCCCCTTGATGTAACCCTCGAGCACTGCGACGCCCTCATCAGGGCCTGCGACGACGCCGGCGTCAAGCTCATGTGCATATTCCAGAACCGCTATATCGAAAGCTGCCGGCAGATTAAACGCGCTATTGACGAGGGGCGTCTCGGGCGGCTCGCAGCCAGGAATACTACGATAGCGGCGACTGGCGCGGAACCCGGGAGTTGGACGGCGGCGGATGCCTGATGAACCAGGGCGTGCACTATATTGACCTGCTGCAATGGTGGATGGGACCGGTGGAGAGTCTGTTCGCCTATACCGACACCCTCGCCCACAAGATCGAGGTAGAGGACGTTGCCGCGGCGACCGTCAAGTTCGCCAACGGCGGCATCGGCGTCATCGAGGGTACCACCTGCGCATGGGAGAAGGGCTCGATAATCTGGGCGGACGGCAATATCATCACATGGAAGCTCGAAGGTGAGGATGAGCCTCCTGCATCCGAGGAAGAAAAGCCGTCGGCCGCTGCGGACCCGATGTCGCTTAGCGCCGAGCCGCACCGGCGACAGATTCAGGCCTTCCTGCAGGCTCTCGAAAGCGGCGGGCAGCCCCATCCGTCAGGGCCAGAGGCGCAAAAGGCTGTTGAGATTATTCTCGCAATCTACAAGTCGTCCAGGACGGGCGAAATCAAGTCGTCCAGGACGGGCGAAATCGTGACTCTGCCGCTTTGAATGAGCGCCATCGGGATGGCGCATCGCCGGTGTAATGAGTTTCCCTTCATGGAAGGCGGGGAATAATCCCCCGTGTGTCCATACTTTATCGTATCCATGAGTATCGCACTCATTTATAGGTTATCAAGTAAGAGGGCAGTTTATTGGACAACAGCATCGTCGAGCAACTTCGCGGCAAGCGAATCGCCGTTTTGACCGGTGGCCAATCCAGTGAACGAGAGGTGTCGCTACGTTCCGGCGCTAACGTGCTTGCGGCCTTGAAGAGGCATAGGCTGGATGCCATCGCCGTAGACCCGGACTGTAACCTCGCGGACCAGCTCCGTGGGCAGGGCGTGGAAATCGTCTATAACGCTCTTCACGGCGGTCATGGTGAGGATGGAACTATCCAGGGGGTGCTCGAATCGCTTGGCATCCCTTACTCCGGCAGCGGCGTTCTGGGCAGCGCATTGACCATGAACAAGGTGTTGACCAAGCACGTCCTGCGCAGCGCCGGCCTTCCCACACCTGACTTCTTCGTTTTCAACCCCGACGATGATTTGTCCTCGCAGGCCGGAGCTGCGATGGAGCAACTGGGCCTGCCCCTGGTCATCAAGCCGGTGTCTGAAGGCTCAAGCCTGGGTGTGCGCATCCTGCATAACTGGAACGAGGTCGAGCCGGCTGTGGGAGCGCTGCTTTCGGAGTTCGGTGGTGGATTCGCCGAACGGTTTATTGACGGCCCTGAGATTACAGTCGGTGTGATAGGCTTCGGGGAGCGCTTGCGCGCATTGCCCATTCTGGAACTGGTGCCGAAGAAAGAGTTTTACGACTTCGAGGCAAAGTACACCGAGGGCATGACGGAGTTCATCATTCCCGCTCGATTGCCTGAGAAGACTTACTCCGAGGCGCAGCGCGTCGCCCTTAAGGCGCACAAAACAACCGGCTGTCACGGCCTCAGCCGCGTAGACATGCACGCGGACACTGAGGGTCGTGTGTGGATTCATGAATTAAACAGTGTTCCGGGAATGACGGAGCTTTCAGACCTGCCCGCCCAAGCCCAGGCGGCGGACATCAGTTACGACGAGCTGGTTCTGGAGATTCTTGCCAGCGCCCTTCATCGGCCGTAAAGCTGGCCCGAAGGCCGGCCTATGCGTATAAGGAGAGGCCCTTCTGTGTTTTTCACTACGTCCCCGGTGAAGTTGTGTCGGCGGCTCCCATCTCCGCGAGCACTTTCTTCAGGCGCGCGGGGTAGTTTGTGAGAATACCGTCTACGCCTATTTCCGCAAGCTCGCGCATATGTTCCTCATCATCGGCCCAGAAAACGTTCACCCACATTCCGCGCTGGTGTGCGTAATCCATGAACCGCTTGTTTACAATGCGGAAGTTGGGTTGGATAATGCGGAAGCCCATGTAGAAGGCGTCGTCCACATACTCAACATCCTGCTCACCGCCTCTTGGCAGCCAGCTCAACCGTAGCTTCGGCTCCTTCTGGTGGATCCGGTGCAAGCCGTGGCGGGTGTGGTGCGTTATGTACGTCCGGCCCACCACGCCGGCTTCGTGCACCGCGTCAACCAGCGCGGTCTCGACTCGATCACTTTCGTTCTCGTGCGACTTGAGGTGGATGTTTATCCATGTGGGCGCCGGGATTGCGGCTATCATTTCCCCGATTGTGGGTATCGGCTCACCGCGGAACTCCTCGGAGAACCATGCTCCCGCGTCCAGTTTCTTAAGGTCATCAAGTGTATAGGCTGCAACCGGGCCGAAACCGTCCGTAGTGCGCTCCAGCGTCGCGTCGTGAATGGCCACCAGGTGCCCGTCCTTGGAGACGTGGACGTCGAATTCGACCACGTCCACTCCGATTTCGATGGCCTTCTTGACGGCGGCGACGGTATTCTCCGGCGCCTGGGATGGGTCGCCGCGGTGCGCGATTATCATCGGCCGCTTTGTGGGTGCAGGCGCTTTGCTCACCTCCTGTTGTGGTTGCGGTGGCGGTGTCGTCGTCGGCTCCACAGATGGTGCCTCGGGCGCTGTTGTGGTCACGGCGGGTTGCGGCTCCGCGGCGCCGGCCTTCCTTTGTGCCTTCTTCTGCGCGGCGCGCTCAGCGGCCTCCGGTGACTGCTGGTAAGACGCACAACGAAAGGAAACGGCCAGAGTAGTGGGGTTGACGCTTTCCGCCTCTCCGATTTCAATGCCGAGCGCGCGGCAGTACAATCTTGACGGGTCGAAATTGATGCAATCAACGCACCTGCGCGCCGCTACGTGGCAATGACGACACTCGTACTGAGTCTCAAGCCAGATGTCGTTCCCACAGTTCCAACATGAGATGTACATGGTGCCCCCCCTGCTCGATGGAGTGTGCGTTTGAGAGTCAGGATACGCGCCTTCTCCTTCGGTCGCCGGCGCCTGAGTTACCTTCTTCTTCGATATATTCTTTCTGACTCCTGCAAATGGCCCTGCAAGCGCCACCCGTGGACAATCTGCACCCCCAAGGCTTCAGGCGTGATGAATCACGTTCGCGGCTGCCCGGGATTTTTGCAGGTCTTGACTGCTAATACTGAATGGGGTAGGATTTGTATGTCGTGGAAAGCTCAAGCGGCAGGGGAGAGAAGCTGCTATGGACAAAGAGGTGTTCGATGTTCTCGGTTTCAGGGCGCCTGCGCAGCGTCCGGGGAGCCATATCGAGGCTACCGGGCCTCTCGGCGAGATTATCCAGCCCGCACTGGAGCGCCGGAAGGTGCTTTCGACCGCTCTTAATCTGTGGGCCCGGGCCCGACGAAACGGCGACCTGACAGCACTTGTGCTTGAGGCCGGTGTCAACGAGCGCGGTTTGATTGAAGTGTACCCTCGCGGCCCTTTGGCGCCGCTGCTGAAGTCGCGAATTGACAAATACATCGCCTCCATCAACAAGAACAAGGTCATCAGGCGGTTCAACGGTGCCAACGTCTTCAGCCTTTACCAGCCTGCAGTGCCCTCGCGGCCGATGGTGAAGCTGCTGGCGAACAAGTTCCAACTGCAGTTCACCAAGAAGCCCCGCCCGAGCACCTGCACACTCCAGGTCACAGCACGGTGTCAGTGCAATTGCGAGCACTGCAGCGCCGCGCGTTTCACCGACCCCGCGAAACCCGAATTGACGACCGAAGAGATGATTTCGGTAATCCACCAGTCCGAGAAGCTCGGGATAGTCAATATCGTTTTCACCGGCGGGGAGCCGCTCTTGCGTAAGGACCTCCCCGAACTGGTCGCTGCGGTGGATCGTAGCGAGGCGAACCCAATGATGTTCACCAACGGTCAGTTGCTCAACGACAAGAACGTACAGAAACTGGCCGATGCCGGCCTCTACTCGATGTACGTATCGCTCGACTCGACTGATCCCGAGACGCACAACCGGCTGCGACGCACTCCCCATCTGTTTGAGAAAGCTGTTGAAGGGATAAAGCGTGTCAAGGATGCCGGCATACTCGTCGGAATCTCGACATATGCCACGCGGGAGAAGGTGCGAAGCGGCGAGATCCGCCGGATGATTGAATTCGGCGCGGAGTTGGGCGTTCATGAGGTGACAGTGTTTGACGTAGTGCCGACCGGCAAGCTGATAGGCCAGGCCCGCGACATATTGCTGACGGAAGCGGATAAGGATGTCTTAATCCAGATGGAGTACGAGTACAACTCCCAGCCGGGCTTGCCGGCGGTCATCACCCAGGCCAGAATCAACGGGCCGCTGGGTTCGGGATGTTTCGCAGGCTATTTCCAGTTCTACATGACCGCTTACGGCGACGTAACACCCTGTGATTTCACGCCGCTGGGGTTCGGCAATATTAAGGAGCAGAGCCTCGAATCCATCTGGCAGAAGATGACGTCCCACGAGGCATATAACCACCGTGAGCCTCGGTGCCGAATGCAGAACCCCAAATTCCGCGCTCGCTATATTGATAACATTCCGGACGATGCGGTGCTCCCGTATTCCATTGAACGGCTCCAGTGCCGCAAAACCCGCATGGTCTCAGCCGGCTTGGACGGCGGGGCAAGAGGCTGACCGGCCTTGCGGCATCATGGCTACCGGCAACAGTCAGCCGTGCCCGGCGCCTTGTCAACCGCCGGGTTTTCTGATAAGATACTAGCCCTTATTATCCCTGGCAAGGATGAACCATACATGGCTGAGCTGCGAGATCTGATCCGTCCGAACATCACCCAGATTCCCCAGTACCATCCGGGCCGACCGACGGACGACGAAGTCATCGAAAAGGGCATCGCGAAGCTGGCGTCCAACGAAAACCCTCTGCCGCCCCCGGAGCCTGTTCTGCAGAGAATGAGAGAGATGCTCGAGCGGGTACGGCTGTATCCGGATGCCGAATGCGAGCGTCTCACCCGGGCCCTGGCAGAGCGTTTGGACGTCGCGCCGGAGTGTATCATCGTGGGGCGCGGCTCCGACGAAGTGATTCACATGCTCGGGCTGGCGTTTCTGAACCCGGGTGACGAGGTGATTATGCCTAAGCCGCCGTTCACTCTCTATCCCTCCACAACCCTCCTGATGGGCGCGACACCGGTCATGATACCATGGAAGGACTATCAGCATGATCTTGAAGCAATGGCCGAGGCTGTCACCGAGCGGACCAAGCTGATTTTCGTCGCTAACCCCGATAATCCTACGGCAGATTGCGGCGTTCATGGACCGGGTGCCGGAGGATGTCATCGTTGCATTCGATGAGGCCTACTTCGAATACGTGGACGACCCACAGTTCCCCGATTCGCTTGAGTACGTTCGCACGGGACGGCCAGTGCTTGTCCTGCGGACGTTCAGCAAGATTTATTCATTGGCGGGACTGCGTATCGGTTATGGGGTTGCACCCGAGGAACTAATCCATTATTTGAAGCTCGTCCGCGAGCCGTTCAATGTAACTGGATTGGCCCATATCTGTACAATGAGTTTGACCGCTTGGGTCTTCCCTATATCCGCAGCCATGCGAACTTCGTTTTCGTCAATCTCGGAGTGGATGTTCGGGCTGCATTCGAGGCATTGCTTGAGCGAGGAGTAACGATAAGAGTAGCCCCTGGCGGGTGGCCGGATGGGCACGTGCGTGTAACGGTCGGGACACCCGAGCAGAACCGACGCTTCATTGCCGCGCTGGAGGAGGCATTGCCGCAGCTTCCGAAGGTTCAGGTGAGGTGAGCGGCGATGATAGCAGTGATGCGCAAAGGCGCCACCGAAGGTGAGATTCGGCAAGTCGTAGACTCCCTCACCGACGCCGGTTGGGGACATCACCTCGTGCAGGGTGCCGAGCGGACTATAGTCTGCGCGATTGGGATCCTGGACGAGGAAAAGGCCGCCGTAGCCGAGCAACTCAGCGTTCTCTCCGGTGTTGAGCGTGTTGTACCGATCTCCAGGCCTTACAAAATGGTCAGCCTGGAGTTCACCAAAGAGCGTTCGGAGGTTGATGTCGCCGGGGTGGTCTTCGGTGGTCGGCGCATTCCGGTAATCGCCGGCCCTTGCGCCGTCGAGAACGCCGAGATGCTGCTCGAGACCGCTCGGGCTGTTAAGGAGGCCGGTGCGTCGTGTCTGCGGGGCGGCGCCTTCAAGCCGCGAAGCTCCCCTTATGACTTCCAGGGGCTTGGCGAGGAAGGCTTGCAGTATCTGGCACGGGCGCGCGAGGAAACCGGCCTGCCTGTGGTTACCGAGGTCATGGATGTTCGTCACGTGGAACTGGTCGCCGGCTACGCCGACTGCCTGCAAATAGGTGCCCGCAACATGCAGAACTTCGACCTGTTGCGGGAGGTCGGCCAGACCGGCAAGCCGGTCCTGATTAAGCGCGGATGGGCCGCCACGATCGACGAGTGGCTTAAGGCCGCCGAGTACATTGCGTCCAGCGGCAGCCTCGATATTCTGCTGTGCGAGCGTGGAATCCGCACATTCGTCACGGAGACGCGCAACACGCTTGACATCAGCGCGATACCGTTGGTCAAGGGGCTAAGTCATCTGCCGGTTATCACCGATCCCAGTCATGCAGTGGGCCATTGGGAGCTTGTTCCACCGATGGCATTGGCGGCGGTCGCCGCCGGCACCGACGGCTTGATGATTGAGGTCCACCCGAGGCCGACGGAGGCGCTCTCGGACGGGCCGCAGTCACTGATGCTGGATGCCTTCGCCGATACTATGTCTGCTATACGTGCTGTCGCCGAAGCGATTGGACGAACTGCATGATAACCACGAGCCATCGAAGGTAAAAGGGGTAGCGACATTCAATTCGAGCGAACCGCCGTCGTTGGAATTGGTCTCATCGGAGCATCGTTCGCGCTCGCAGCCAAACGAGCGGGAGCTGTCGGACGGGTAATCGGGGTGGCGCGAAGTCGGGCTACGCTTGACGGAGCTATGCAAATCGGGGCCGCCGATGAGGTGACAACCGATCTGCAAAGCGCGGTCCGCCAGGCCGATTTGGTCTATCTGGCTGCACCTGTGGGTACCATTCCGGGTTTGTTGGAGCAAGTCGCCGCCGTGGTGCAGAGAGACTGCATTGTCACCGATGCCGGTAGCTGCAAGCGTGGAATCTGCGCCGCTGGTGACCGTCTTTTCCCGGCTGGCGGGTTTATTGGCGGGCACCCGATGGCGGGGTCGGAGCGTTCGGGCCCGCTGGCCGCGCGGGAGGATCTCTTCAGCGGCACAGCCTACTTTCTGACGCCGACGCAAAGGACTTCCTCCGGCGTGGTCGAAGCTATGCTCAGCTTGATTGATGCGTTGGGAGCGCGCCCCGTGTTGGTCTCCGCGGAGCTACACGACAAGGTGGTGGCGCATACAAGCCATTTGCCGCACCTTGTTTCCGCGGCGCTGGCGTATGTAGTGGAAGAGAGCATTCAATCAGCCCCTGAAGCCGGTGCAGGTGTTGGGCAGGGCTTGCGGGATATGACGCGCCTGGCGAGAGGGGACCCTGAACTGTGGGCGGACATCTGCATTGCGAACGCGGACGAGATTGAGCCGTGTCTTAGCGCCTTGAGCGCGGGGATAGGTGAACTCCAGCTTGCGGTCGCGCAGCGGAACCGAAAACGGATTGTTGAGATTTTGACGGCGGCGCAACGCGCGGGAGAGCAGTTGATTCAGTAAAGCGTGCCTTGACCGCTGCCGAAGTCGGTCGTCCTGGAGGATACCATGATCCCACGGAACCTGGTGATCGCAATAGACGGACCTGCCGGCTCGGGTAAGAGCACGGTCGCTCGCCTGGTCGCGGATAAACTCGGTTACCTGTACATCGACACAGGTGCGATGTATCGTGCGGTGGCCCTCGAGGCCCTACGCCGCGGACTCACCCTCGAACAGCAAGACGAGATTATTGACATCGCCAACGAACTGGAGATGCAGTTCAGCCGCGACGAGTCCGGGAACCTGAAGCTGATTGTGGACGGCGAAGACGTCAGTGAGGAAATCCGGTTGCCCGAGGTCACCGAGTTAAGCTCTCCAGTGTCGGCCATCCCGGAGGTTCGGCGGCGCCTGGTTGAGTTGCAGCGGCAGATGGGCGCTCGTGGCGGTGTGGTGATGGAGGGCCGGGACATACAAACGGTGGTCTTCCCTGAAGCGCAGGTAAAAATCTTCCTGACCGCTTCCGAGGACGAGCGCGCCCGGCGGCGACTTGCGGAGCTGCAGCAGAAGGGTGTCAATGCAACTTTCGCGGAGGTCAAGCACACCCTTGTGGAACGTGATGAACGCGACACAGCACGTGACGTCGCGCCGCTGCTCAAGGCTGAAGATGGCGTAGAGCTTAACACCGACGGCCTCACTGTAGAGGAGGTCGTCAAGGCAGTACTGGATACCGTCAAGGCAAAAGCGGGCGAGAAGACGTGAAGGGCGATGGGGCAGCGGAGGTTTGGGATGATGGAAACACAATCGGCGAAGCGAATTACTTGCCCCCACTGTGGGGAGCAGAATTACGAATCAGACCTTGTATGTTGGGCGTGCAATGCGCCGTTGCACCCATCCGCGCAAGCTCCTCCCGAGGAGGCCGAGCTTGCGCCGCTCGACGAGCAGGTGGCCGAGCCGCTTGGTGACGTGCTTCCTGGCCCGATGGAGCCGCCGCTGGACGGGCTTTCCAGATTCGCATTGGGGACGGTGTCACTTCTAATCCCCGGGGCGGGAATACTCGCCGGTATAATCCTCCTGACCGTCCGCCAGTCAACAGAGAACCGCCACTTCGGAATCGTTTGCCTCGCCCTCGCGATTATCCCCCCTCTTGTCTGGTTTTTGCTTAGTATGCGTTTTTTCTTGCCTCTGATTGTCCAGTTGACACATCAGCTCACCGGTCCGGGCAATCCCTTCGGAGGATTCTGATGTCAGGGGTGTCGGCAACGTGCTTTATGACATCGGCAAAGCACTGACCCGTCTCATACTGAGAGTTCTCGGCCGCTGGGAAGTCGAAGGCGCGGAGAACTTCCCACCTGAAGGTGGCGTAATCCTCGCCCCTAATCACATCAGCTATCTCGATCCGCCTGCGGCCGGCTCGGCCATTAAGCGCCCGACCTGGTTCATGGCAAAGGAGGAGCTTTTCAAAATCCCTGTCCTCGGATGGCTTATTACCCGTACACGCGCCTTCCCGGTCCGCCGCGGGACCGCCGATCGGCGTGCGCTGCGGCGGGCGATGGAGCTTTTGGACAACGGCGAGGTCGTCATGATTTTCCCCGAGGGACAGCGGTCACCGGACGGCAAGCTCGGGGAGCCGGAGCTGGGATTTGCGCTGATTGCGCTCAAGACGCGTGCTCCCGTGGTTCCCATGGCGTTGATAGGGACCGACACGGTCCTTCCCAGGCACTGCTGGTACTTTAAGTTCGGCCATGTCACTATCCGAATCGGGAAGCCGATGACATTCCCGGACCTTTACGACGGCAAGCCGGATAAGGCGAAGCTCAAAGAGGTCGGCAGGAGAGTGATGGCACAGATCGCTCGCTTGCAGGAGGGAGCGTAGTGGCTTTTCTCGAAGAGACATACCGGGCGTTGCGGCCCGGCATAGACGGCTGAGTAAGCCGGACCCGCCGGTCCGGCGTTTTCACTTCCAGGAGGTGGGCTCGTTATGATTGACATTATCCGCGGGCGCCGAAGCGTGCGCAGATATGACCCTGAAAAACCGGTCAGCGACGACGACGTCAAGCTTCTGCTTGAGGCCGCCATGTGCGCGCCGTCAGGCAACAACGCACGGCCGTGGGAGATTATCGTCGTGCGCGACAAGGAACTGCGCACGAAGCTCTCGAAGCTCCACCAGTGGGCCCGGTTCTGTGAGGAATCCCCGGTGGTGCTGGTGATGTGTGCGGATTCCAGGCGCGGGCCGCGCTGGTGGATTGATGACTGCAGCGCAGCCACCGAGAACGTCCTTCTGCTGGCTCATTCGCTCGGTCTCGGGAGCTGCTGGATCGGGGTACACGCTTCCGGCGAGGGCGATATGTCCCGCGAGGATTACGTTCGCGAGACGCTGGGCATTCCCGATGGAATCCGCGTCTGCTGCATGATTTCCTTGGGATATCCCGCCGATGAGCCGCGTCCGCGCCCTGAACGGTATGATGAGAGACTCGTTCATCACGACGGTTGGTAAGAGGTAGTGAATCATGAGCACCGGCAAGGGGCCGTTCGTCATCGGAATTGACTGTGGGACGCAAAGCCTTCGCTCGGCGGTGTGCACGCTGAGCGGTGATATCCTCACATCCGCCTCGCAGGAATATCCGATTGACTTCCCGCACGTCGGCTGGGCGCAGCAGCGTGCGGAGGACTGGTGGGAAGCCGCAAAGACGACTGTCGCACGGTGCTTGGCCGACAGCGGCATCAGCGCAGATGAGATTGCCGGCATAAGCGCGGATGGCACGTCCTGTACGGTGGTCTGCGTCAAGCAGGATGGGACACCCCTCCGGCCTGTTATACTGTGGATGGACCAGCGTGCTTACGACCAGGCTGAGCGCATCACCGCGACCGGTCACCCGATTCTCAAGTATGTCGGCGGGTCTGAGTCGCCCGAGTGGATGCTGCCCAAGGCGCTCTGGCTGAAGGAGAATGAGCGGGAAATCTATAATAGCTCGGACCTTATCATCGAGGGTACCGACTGGTTGATGCACCGACTCACCGGAGAGTGGACGGCGTCGCTGAACAACGTCACGTGCAAGTGGAACTATGCCTCGCCAGAAGGCGGCTGGGCGGACGAGCTCCTAGAGGCTGTCGGCCTTGAAGACATCAGGGCCAAGTGGCCCACTGATATTCTTGCGATGGGGGAGAAGGCGGGGCTGTTGACCGCCGAGGCGGCCCGTGACCTGGGCCTGCGGGAGGGGATACCGGTTGCCCAGGGCGGGATTGACGCCTACGCTGCAATGCTGGGGCTTGACGTGGTCACCCCAGGACGGATGGCGCTGGTGATGGGCTCCTCGACCTGCCACATGGCGCTTTCGGACCGGGGTATCTTCGGCACACACGTCTGGGGGCCGTACCCGGACGCGCTTATCCGGGGGCTGTGGGTC
>JALGUK010000120.1 GCA_029820875.1 Candidatus Zipacnadia bacterium | reverse complement strand
ACTCGAGCCGGTTTGCAGGTGAAGAGGCATCAGACGAAGAGCGCAACCGGCTGATCTTGGAGATGATGCGAAACGCGGGACCGACCCAGCGGGGCGCGCGGTTCAGGTGTGTAATCGCTCTCGTCGGGTTGACAGACGAGCCAATCATCGCGGAGGGGACCTGTGAGGGAGAAATCGCCCTTGAGCCGCGAGGTACGCACGGATTCGGATACGATCCCATCTTTCTTCTGCCTGGCCGGGGGGTCACAATGGCCGAGATTCCGCCGGAGGAGAAGAACCGAATCAGCCATCGTGCTCAGGCTCTCAGTGCCCTTCTCCGGAAGCTCGACGCGCTCCGCTGAGGGCGTCTCACAGGCCGCTGATGCACGTCTCAGGCACCCGTCGAGCGCTCTCGCGAGGGATTGACGCTCCAGGGGAATTCTGGTATAATCCTTCACAGTTAGCGGGGCGTGGCGCAGCTTGGCGAGCGCGCCTGCTTTGGGAGCAGGAGGTCGCCGGTTCAAATCCGGCCGCCCCGACCATTTGCGGGCTGCCTCGGGTGCGGTTTCAGGCGGGGATAGCTCAGTTGGTAGAGCGTCAGCCTTCCAAGCTGAATGCCGCGGGTTCGAATCCCGTTCCCCGCTCCAATAGGCGTGCAATGCGAAGGGTGCGCCCGTAGCTCAGTGGATAGAGCAACTGACTTCTAATCAGTAGGTCGCCCGTTCGAATCGGGCCGGGCGTGCCAATTGACAGCGGACAGTGAAGGCGAGGGCAACGGGCGCCGGCGCGAGATGCCCGGAAGCCTGAGTGTACTGTCTCTGGCCACAGACCGCAGGCCACTGAGCATTGGTGGTGGGTGTAGCTCAATGGTAGAGCACTGGACTGTGGCTCCAGTGGTTGTGGGTTCGAGCCCCATCGCCCACCCCAAGACAGTGGACAGGGGTCCGTGGACAGTGGTCAGTAACGGCCAGCAAACGGTCTGAACCATTAGTTGGGCTTCCGTTACTGACCACTGATCACTGTCCACGGACCGCTGTACATGTGCGCCCGTAGCTCAGCGGATGAGAGCACCGGACTTCGGATCCGGGTGTCGGGGGTTCGAATCCCTCCGGGCGTGCCAGTTGACAGTGATCAGTGATCAGTGATCAGTGATCAGTGGATAGTGGTCAGTGGACAGTGGTCAGCAAAGGCAGAGGCCTACGACTCCTCCAATGGCCTCGCGAACAGCACAGATTGGGCCGTTAGCTCAGCTGGCAGAGCAGGGGACTCTTAATCCCAAGGTCGGAGGTTCGAATCCTCCACGGCCTACCAGATTACAGTGGTCAGCGGCCAGTGGACAGTGAACAGAAGGGACGAGGACGTGGTGGTGCTGGCCGTTACTGACCACTGTCCACGGACCACTGACCACTGTCTTGGGCGAGTGATGGAACCGGTAGACATGCATGATTTAGGATCATGTGGGGCAACCCGTGAGAGTTCGAGTCTCTCCTCGCCCACCATCTTCGGCAGCTTCTCGCACGCCGAGCTGGAGAGCATTCGCAGACGGCGCTGGCCGAAGACGTTAGCTGTTAGCCTTCTCAGATAAGTTTGTCCGGGTGCGAGGGACGAGCGCCTGCAACTCCCTTGCCACAAAGGAGCGAATTCTTGTGGAGGTCAGCTTGCGCAAGCTGACACCGAGCCGTGTCGCACTGGAAATTGCATTAGATTCACAAACGGTTGACCAGGCATTCAAGGAGGTCTATCGGGAGCTTGCCAGGGGCGCAAAAATACCCGGGTTCCGGAAGGGAAAGGCGCCGCGCGAAGTTGTTGAGCGCACATTCGGCCAGGAAGACATTCGTCAGCGTGTTTGGCGCAAACTGGCCGGGCGGGCGTTCATGGACGCCGTCGAAGAGGTCGGCGTTATTCCTATTGATTTGCCCAACTTCGACTACACCGAGCCGCAGGAAAATCAGCCGCTTACTGTGCAGGCTACAGTCACAATAAAACCGGAGCCGAAACTTGGCGAATACAAGGGCATTAAGCTTACCCGACATGTGGCGAAGGTTGAAGACAATGACGTGGATGAAGAACTGGAAAAACTCCGCGAGAGGCGTGCGACCTATGCCGAGCCGGAGCGCAATGAGGTACGGAAGGGCGATCTGGTCGTAGCGGACATCTCAATTGTTCCCGAAGGCAGCGAGGAGCCGATCGTCCAAGAGGACGTCTCGTTGCTGATAGGGCAAAAGCAGCACGAGCCGCCTCTTGACGAGGCGCTCATCGGAGCGACCATCGGCTCCCCGGTTACCATAGAAACGGAGTTCGGCCCCGAGCATCCCGATAGGCAACTTGCGGGCAAGAAGGCACAGGCGACACTTACCGTCAAGTCCATAAAAGAGCGCAAACTGCCTGAGTTGGACGATGAGTTCGCCAAGGACATCAGCGACTATCAAACGATAGAGGAAGTCAAGCAGTATATCCGACAGGCATTGGAGAGCGTAGCGCAAGAAGTTAGCGAGCGGGACCTGCGGAACCAGGCTGTGCGCGCCGTATCCGAAGCATCGGAGGTTGATGTTCCCGAGCAGTTGGTAGTGGAGCAGGCGCAGCATTACATGGACGCGATGATGGACCAGCTCCGGCAACGCGGTCTAACGCTTGAGCAATTCCTCCGGGCAACCAACAGGACTACAGAGGAATTGTATGCGGAGCATACCGCCACCGCCCGGGCGAGTATCAAGAATGAATTCGTCATTGATGCGATAGCGCAGCAAGAAGGTATTGACGTTTCCGATGAAGAGCTCGATGCCGAGATTGCGCGGATTGCCCAAGAACAAGAGGTTAAGGGCGACGAACTGCGACGCGAATTGCAGAAGCAGGACCAGATAGAAGGACTCCGCGCCCGAGTGCGCAGGGCCAAGGCCGTTGATTTCATTCTCGAACACGCGCAGATTGAGGAAGTCGACTTGCCGCGCAAAGACGAAAGTCGAATCATCCAACCGGAGCAGCAGCCCCCGGCGGAACCAACCGTGACAGGAGGAGCATCGTGAGCCATTACATTCCGTTTGTGGTGGAGAGGGACAGTCGTGGCGAGCGCTCTTATGATATATATTCGAGACTTTTGGAAGAGCGCATCATCTTTCTCGGCACGCCGATCAACGACGCAGTGGCCAGTTCCGTCATTGCGCAACTGCTTTACCTGCAAAGCAAGGACCCTGACGAGCCGATCAACATGTACATCATGTCGCCGGGCGGCTCGATCAACGCCGGGCTGGCTATTTACGATACGATGCAGTACCTCAAGCCCGACGTGTGTACCTGGTGCATCGGGCTGGCGGCGAGTATGGGAGCCGTGCTCCTTGCGGGCGGAACGCGCGGCCGGCGTGCGGCCCTTCCGTACTCGCGGATTCATATCCACCAGCCGTGGGTGAGCGGCGTAGCGGGCCAGGCCAGTGACCTTGACATCCAGGCCCGGGAGATCCTTAAGCTGCGAAGTACAATCAACGAAATACTCGCCAAGCACACCGGCCAGTCCCTCGAGCGGATCGAGCATGATACTGACCGAGACTACTACATGTCGGCGCAGGAGGCCGTCGAATACGGCCTGGTGGACAGGATCGTTCAGAAGGAAGAGCTGGAGTCGGAGTAGCAAATGCGCAAAACGACCCGGAACAACGCTCAAACGCGATACGCAAATGCATTGCGGTGAAAAAGGGAGGCTAAGCTGGAATGGGGTTGTCGGGACTTGGCGGCGACAAGGATGATTTGCGTTGTTCTTTTTGCGGTAAGCGACGCAACCAGGTGCAGAAGCTCATCGCCGGCCCTGGCGTTTACATTTGCGCCGAATGCGTCGAGTTATGTAATGAGATTATCGGCGAGGAACCGCGGCGTAGCGGGCCGCCCATTGAAGAGGCGGAGATACCGACCCCGCGGGAGATCCACGAGGTCTTGGACAACTATGTCATCGGCCAGGAACGTGCGAAGCGCGTTCTGTCCGTGGCGGTTTACAACCATTACAAGCGCATCAACGTCGAGGGCTTCGGCGACGATGTAGAGCTGGAGAAGTCCAACATTCTTCTCATCGGCCCGACCGGATGCGGCAAGACGCTTCTGGCACGGACACTCGCGCGGATGCTGGATGTGCCGTTCACTATCTGCGATGCGACATCATTGACGGAAGCCGGCTACGTCGGGGAGGACGTCGAGAATATCCTTCTGCAACTGTTGATCGCGTCCGACCATGACATCCAGCGTGCGGAGCGGGGCATTGTCTACATTGACGAGATTGACAAGATCGCGCGTAAAGCGGAGAATCCGTCCATAACAAGGGACGTATCCGGCGAGGGCGTGCAACAGGCGTTGTTGAAGATACTTGAGGGCACAAGGGCGAATGTCCCGCCGCAGGGCGGCCGAAAGCATCCGCAGCAGGAGTACGTGCAGATTGACACCAGTGGGATACTGTTTATATGTGGGGGTGTCTTCGAAGGCCTCGAGGACGTCATCCGCGCCCGGACCCACAGTCGTTCCATCGGCTTCGGAGCGACTCCCACGAGCAAGAAGGAAAGGGACCCGGGCCGAATTCTGCAGGATGTGCTCCCTGAGGACCTTCTGAAATTCGGCCTTATTCCGGAATTTGTCGGCAGGCTCCCGGTTATTGCCCCATTGCACTACCTCGATGAGGCCGCGCTTCGCCGAATCCTGACCGAGCCTAAGAACGCTCTGACAAAGCAGTACCAGAAAATCCTGGCCGTGGACAATGTCGAACTGGAGTTCACAGAAGGGGCTCTAACAGCTATAGCCCAGGAGGCTCTCACGCGAGGGACGGGCGCAAGAGGCCTGCGCACCGTGATCGAGGAAGTTATGCTCGATGTGATGTACGATGTACCGTCGGAAGAAGGTATTATCGGATGTACGGTCACGGAAGAAACTATCCGGAAGCGCCGGCCGCCCATCCTGCGCTATGCAGGCGACAAAGAGACTGTGGCAACACAAAAGTCGGCGTAGCAGCGATCCGATGACCAATTACATAGATATGCGACAAGAGAACACCTCCAACATGGGACCGATGACCGACCCACCACCTGAAGTGCTCCCCGTGCTGCCTCTTCGGGATGTTGTCATCTTCCCTCACATGGTTATGCCGTTAATCGTCGCCCGCCCTCGCTCGTTGCAGGCGTTGCACGAGGCGAAGCTGAGAGTCCGCAACGTCCTGCTGGTGGCGCAACGCAGCAACGAGGTCGAGGAACCCGATGTGGATGACTTGTACGCCATGGGAACTATCGGGCGGGCGTTGCAGGTTTGGGAACTTCCCGATGGCAACATGCGTGTTCTGGTGGAGGGCGTTCAGCGCGCCCGTATTGTTGAATTGGTGCGGCTGGACCCGTACCTGGAGATGCGGGTTGAACCGGTGGCTGAGGAAACGCAGGAAGGTATGGAGATCCAGGCGGCGATGAGAGCCGTCCTGGGGCAGTTCGAGCAGACTGTAGGTCTGAGCCGGACAATCCCCCCTGAAGCGCTTGTGACGGCGATGAACGTGGATGAGCCGGGGAAGCTTGCTGACCTGGTGAGCGGGTTTATCAATACCCGCACAGATGTGAAGCAAGACGCGCGTCAGAGAGCAGTTACAGAGCTCTCAGAAGGAAATGTACCTGCGCGAGCAGATGCGCGCCATCCAGGATGAGCTTGGTGAGCGCGATGGCACCAGTCTGGAGGCGGATGAGTATCGCCAGAAGATAGAAGAATGCGGTATGTCGGGGGAGGCGCGCGAGAAGGCGCTCAAGGAAGTTGACCGGCTCGAGAGAATGCCGCCGATGGTCCCCGAGGGGTATGTCATCCGCACGTACCTCGACTGGCTCGTCTCGCTTCCGTGGACGAATGCCACCGAGGATAAACTCGATATTGATGAGGCCGCGCGTATCCTGGATGAGGACCACTATGGCCTGGACAAGGTTAAAGAACGTGTGCTCGAGTTCCTGGCGGTGCGCCAGCTCACATCAGACCTCAAGGGACCGATACTTTGCTTCATGGGACCGCCGGGAGTGGGGAAGACGTCAATCGGGAAATCCATCGCACGGGCAATGGGGCGCGAATTCATCCGTGTCTCGCTCGGCGGCGTTCGTGACGAGGCGGAAATCCGCGGTCACCGCCGCACCTACGTAGGTGCAATGCCCGGGCGGATTATTCAGGCCATCCGGCACATCGGGTCGCGCAATCCCGTCTTCATGATGGA
>JALGUK010000597.1 GCA_029820875.1 Candidatus Zipacnadia bacterium | reverse complement strand
GGTCCTGTCAGAGCCAGCGGGAGCGGAGCATCGAGGGGCGCCCACTCATTGTTGGAAATCCCGATACCCACCGCAGCGGCAAGAAGCATATAGTACATGTTGGCAAAGCCTCTCATTCATCCGAATGATCTCTCAGCATGGATTGACAACGCTTCACAAGAAAAGGACAGTGCAATACCCGACGGCGCTCAGTCGGCCAGATGTGCAAACAGGTCCGTAGACAGGTATCGTTCGCCGGTGTCCGGCACTATGACCACGATGGTCTTACCCACATTCTCTTCGCGCCGCGCCACTTCAACGCCCGCATAAACGTTCGCGCCCGAGGAGATTCCGACGAGCAGCCCCTCTTCCCTGGCCATCCGCCGCGCCATTTCGAAGGCCTCGTTATTGGTGACCTGGATGATTTCATCCACCACCGACAGGTCCATGACTGCAGGAACAAACCCTGCGCCGACACCCTCTATCTTGTGCGGACCAGGTTGGCCGCCTGACAAGACGGGCGAGCCCGCAGGCTCAACGGCGATTACCTGTACCTCTGGCTTCTTTTGCTTCAAGGCCTGGCCGACGCCGGTAACTGTCCCGCCCGTGCCGACTCCCGCGACGAAGATATCCACCGCGCCGTCGGTGTCGTTCCATATCTCAACCGCAGTGGTCTCGCGATGCACCTTGGGGTTGGCCGGGTTCTCAAACTGCTGGGGCATGAAGGCCCCTTCGGTCTCTTCCAGGAGTTTCTCTGCGCGGGTGACAGCGCCCTTCATGCCCTCTGAGCCCGGTGTGAGGACGATATCCGCTCCAAGGGCCCGAAGGCGCCGACCATTGCAAGTGCAATGCCGGTGTTCCCGCTTGTCGGCTCGATGAGGACACTTTTCCCCGGCTGAATTCTTCCCTCTCGCTCTGCTGCCAGGATCATGGATAGGCCGACGCGGTCCTTGACGCTGCCGCCTGGGTTTGTACATTCGAGCTTGGCAAGAACAGTTGCCTTCGCATCACCTGTAACCTTGTTCAGGCGAACAAGCGGCGTCCGGCCAATCAGGTCGAGCACGTCATCGGCAATATCAGGCATTTGGCCGTCACTCCCCGCGCGTAGAATAAGCGGCTGTTGGTAGCAGCAACATGGTCTGGACGCCAATTGGTTCCCGAAACCGAACACATGAGAGTCTCAGACCCTCGTTGTTCATAATAGGAAGGTTTTCAATAGGAACCATAAGAAACTGTCGGCAGTGCATAGCGGTAAAGTAGCCTCAGCATGATGCAATACGCGGTTGCGAAGAATAAGAATAGGGTGAGGGTTCCATGTTTATTAGGCTTTCCCTGCTTCCGTATTGGTTGCTGGCTGTTGCTGCGGCCTCTGTCGGCAGCGTCAGCGCTGCAACCGGCCGCCTCAAATGGGAGCCATTTGCCGGCCCTGCTCCCCTCGGCATGTCAATGCCGGCCGTGATATCGGAGCCCATCGTGCTCAAGAACCCGATGCTTCGGGCGATGCTTGAGAATCTTTATGCGGTTCCGTACGCACCTGGGGAGGCGATGCTGCTGAGGGAGGAAGGGGTCAAGGCATTCGGGTTCTGGGTCGGGCCTGATGAGTTCTCGCTGCTTGTGCGCGAGGGGGATGGATGGGAGCTGGTGACGCCGGGGCACAAGGAGAAGGTAAACAAGCCTGAGATTGCGTATTTTGGTCACGAGGTTTCCGGGCAGGCGGTGAAGTGGACAGAGCCTGCGCGGGCGATTGTGGTTGGAGGGAACGGTCCGGAGAGCATCAGAGTGCGGCGGGTACGCCTGTGGGAGGCAGGCTGTACGGAGATGGTGCTTCAGCGTGGGGAGCGGGAGCTAAGGCAGGCTCGGGAGTTTCTCGGGTGGGCGAAGAAGCCGCACCCGGCTGAGGAGGCGGCGGTTGAAAGGTGCACGGAGGCGATTCAGGAGGTCCGCCGCAAGCTGGAAAAGCGCACTGCGGGGCTGCTTGATGATTACATGAGTCTTCCGGAGCCGCGGTACGCGCTGGAGGTGATAGCGTGGCTGGTGCGGATTTATCACCGCAACGGCTCACTTGAGAGAATCGGGTACGGGGACTCCTGGAATACCGTCTTCTACGGGCGGCCTGAGTTTACGCCGTGCATTGACGCGCGCATTGCGGCGCAGGAGGCTCTGTGGTCGGAGCGTCCCGAGACCCTGGTGGCAGAAGCGAAGGAAGTATTCGACCAAAACGCGCGATTTGCCGTGAGCATCACGCATGGTCTTAGGAAATTCCGGCGGGACAAGCCGTTTCCTGAGCCTCTGAAGAGAGCGTATCGGATGTATCTTGCCCGGGAGGAGTATGAGCCTTTCCAGGTAGTTGTGGCGAGCATTGGCGAAGCGGTTCGGAACGTGCGGGTAAGGATT
>JALGUK010000119.1 GCA_029820875.1 Candidatus Zipacnadia bacterium | reverse complement strand
GGGGATTCCCGCCGACTTTCACATGGTCTCCTTTTACAACTGTGGCAGCCTCCATGCGGGTGAGGGGGAAAGATTTGAGCCTACCGATCCCCCGAAGGCCGTTGAGACCATCCAGCGCATTGATAGGCCGTGCATCGCTTACAAAATACTGGGCGCAGGCCGCGTGCCGGCCGAGCGGGGCTTGCGATACGCCTACCAGAACATAAAGCCGACCGATGTGGTTGTGATTGGGATGTTCACCAAGGACAACCCACGGATGGTTGCCGACAACGCCGCGCTTGTAACGGAGCTGCTCGCAAACACATAATTGAGGCGGTGAGCCGATGAGTCACTCCTTTGCGCTATTGTCATTGCTACTTGGCCTGGCTGTGGCATCCGTTGCGAATGCCGGCGGAGGCGTGATGTGCCCGCGGACCGACGCCCTGTTGAAGGCGGGGCGTGAGACAGTGCGAATCGTGGCATTCGGCGACAGCATCACCGGGGTGTACTACCACACCGGCGGCAGGCGTGCGTGGTGCGATATGCTCGGGATTGCCCTCCAGCGCATTTATCCGATGGCGAAGCTGCAGATGATAAACGCCGGCATCAGCGGCCACACCAGCGCGATGGGCCTTGCGCGCATCCAGCGGGATGTCCTGGACCACAAGCCTCACCTTGTCGCCGTGATGTTCGGCATGAACGACGTGCCGGGCACCCCTGCGGCGCAGTTCCGTGAGAACATGGTTGAGATTGTCAAGCGCTGTCGGGCCATCGGCGCGGAGGTCGTGCTGATGACCCCGAACTCCGTGTTCCCGGATGACCCACGCCGTCCGGTGAAGCGGCTTGCGGAGTTCGCGCAGATTGTGCGGGACATCGGTGCCGAGCTGAGCGTGCCTGTGGCGGACTGCTACAAGGCTTACGAGGACATCCACGCGAGGGACCTCAAGGCCTGGATGCTGCTCATGAGCGAGACGATCCATCCCAACATGAACGGGCACAAGCTCTTCGCCGAGGAGGTCGCGCGTGTTATCTCCGGTCGCCGCGTCTCGCTTGACGATGTGCCCCCGCCGTCTCCGGCCATTCCGAAGACGCTTAAGTTACTCGCGAACGGCGAGCCGGTCAAGGTCATTGCGACGGAGCCGTATGACAAGATGATTGGTGACGCGCTGCGGGTGCTCAATCCGAACGCACGCGTTGAAGTCACGCCTTGGCCCGTTCCGCATCGGTCGCTGGACAAGGTACTGGAGTTCGCCGAGAGAATTCGCGGCATGCAGCCGGACCTTGTGATAGTTGCGCTCCCTGCAACAGTACGGGGGCGGACCGAGGAGCAGTTCATCCGCAAGTACAGTTGGGTCCTCGCCGTCTCGCTGAGCTTCGGCGTGCAGGAGTGGGACGTCTTCGGCGTATTGCCCTCCGTACTGACCCCTGAGCTTACGCCCTCTCAACGTTCGCGCGAGGAACTGATGGGGGAGATAATTCACGCCTACGACCTGAGCGCCGTAACCAGGCCGCCGGGGGACGAGGCATCCGCCCAGGAGATACTTGCTCGCTGGCTGCGGAGCCAGGCCGCCACTGGAGCCGGCGACTGAAACGGAGCGCTCTTTGGCTCTCAGATGAGTTACACTGCACGACTCTTACATGAGAGAGGAAGCGAGACCAATGCCGGAGCCGTTGCGCTTTGGAATTCTTGGACTTAGCATGGGCTACAGCCGCGCGAAGCTCGCGCATGAGTATGAGGACGCAGTGGTCGGCTGCGTCTGCTCGCTCAACGAGGACAGGGCACGTGCGGTGGCCGAGGAGTTCGGCTGCGCGTGGACTACGGACTACGAGGAGATGCTCAAGCGCGACGACCTTGACGTCATCGGCGTCTGGACGGCCAGTGGGGACCACTGCAGGCACTGTAAGATGGCTCTCGAGGCGGGTTTCCACGCGCTGACCACCAAGCCGATGGACATTCGCGTCGAGGCGTGCCGGGAGGCCATCGAAGCGGCGGAAAAGGCGGGCAAGGTGCTTGCAGTCGACTTCCAGATGCGGTATGAAACTCCGCTTCGGCAAGTAAGGCAGGCCTTAGCCGAGGGGGTCATCGGGGATGTGTTTCTCGCGGACCTGCAGATGAAGTGGATGCGGCTGCAGGAGTATTACGACGGCGGCGAGCCGCCCGGCTGGCGGAGCAGGACGGAAACCGAGGGCGGCTCCATCGCCAACCAGGGCGTGCACATGATAGACGAGCTGTACTGGCTGCTCGGACCGGTGAAGACCGTTGAGTACGGCTATCGCGGGACCGTAGCGCACAAGATTGAGACGGAAGACCTCTGTCTTGCCTCACTGATGTTCCAAAGCGGCGCCCGTGGCTGGATTGAAACCACTACCGCCGCATTCCCCGACCAGGGCACAAGCATCCACATTCATGGCACCGAGGGAACCATCGCCATAAGCGGCATAAGCGGCGCCTCGGGCATACAAATCAAGCTGCGCGACGGGTCCGAGGTGCCACTGGAGCAGTTCAAGGTCTCGGAGGACTGGCCGAAGCACTGCCTCGAGGACATGGTGCGCGCGGTTCGCGACGGTAAGACGCCCGTCTGCCCGGGGATTGAGGGTATGCGCTCGGTTGAAATCTTCACCGGCGTGTACGAAGCCGCCCGAACGGGAAGACCGGTGGAGCTGAATCAACCGGAGCCGGTCTGCTGAGGATATTCGGCCGGAGGGTGCATCTGCGACCTGCCGAATGAATGTGGCTGCCTCAAAACGCTCTCTATTGTCTTCTGCGCCTTCTGGAGCGCCAGGGCAGGGTCATCGCCCACAACGAAGATGCGCTCGGTGGCCCCCCGGAGCACATCGAGAAGCTGCTCATACGGAATAAGCGGCGATGTGGGAATAGGTTGAGCAATGGCCATCGCCTTTCGCACCACCATCACCGCCTCTGAGTCGCCCATCGAGCCAACCGCCGGTCCCCAGGCAGGCGTACACAGGCCCGCCTGCGCAGCGCGGGCCGCGCCGTATGTGACCAGGAAGCGGGCCAGCCGGTACGCCTCGCGCGGCGACGCGCACTTCCGCGAGACGGCTATTCCGGTGGGGATGCACCCTGTCCGCTCCGTCTTGTGGACCAGCGGGGGCGCCAGGCCCCACTCTATCTCGCTCTGCCTGCGCAGCTTGCCGAGGACGTATGGAGTTACAAAGGCCGTCGCAACACGGCCAGCAAGGAATTGCTCGAGCGACTCGTCGCGTGCGGGTGTACTCGGAGCCACCACATTCTCGCTGATGAGCTGCTGAAGAAAACGAAGCGTCTCAACATTCTCACTGGATGCCAGGAGGCACTTGCTTCCGTCCCTGGACAGAATCTGTCCTCCTCCCTGGTAAAGCCACGCGCTGAGCGCATAAGGGTACAGGCAGATACCCGCCCCGTATCGCTCTACCCTACCGCCGCTCCCCCAGACAGTGAGCTTCCGGCAGGCATCGGCGAACTGCTCCCAGGTCCAAGCCTTCTTCGGATAGGCTATACCTGCGTTGTCGAGCGCTTCCTTGTTGTAGACAAGCAAGTTGGTGGGACTCCAGTTGCGT
This sequence comes from Candidatus Zipacnadia bacterium, assembly GCA_029820875.1. The sequence goes on along the minus strand of JALGUK010000119.1, from coordinate 2,044 downwards.
GGGAGGGCATACAGGCCCGGCCTCCCGAGCGTGGACCCCACGGCGTCGAATGTCCTGATGGCCGGGTGTATGAAGGGTGTGGAGAGGACATTGCCGTCGGGGGCAAGCAATGGCGAGAGGTCGGTCAGCAGGTCACGCCGGACGAAATCGCCCATCCGACCGTAATTGATGCTGAATACGTCCGGCGGCTCACCGGCTGCGAACATCGCGAGCAGCTTTTCGTAGTACTTCCCGGGGATTTCATCCACCCGCACACGTACCGCAGGTTCAACGGCCTCAAATCGGCGGATGACCTCGCGCACGAGGTTTATCTCCCGCGACTGGAGCGCCCAGAAGGCGAAGCGGATTTCGGTCGGGGCTTGTGCGGGCGGCTGATTCGAAGGGGATGGTGTACCGGCATGTCTCATGCACGAGGACAACCCCACCGCCAAGGCTACAAGGGCCAAGGCACCCCAGCGACTGCTCCGGCGACATGTCAGGAGCTTCCATGCCCACATTCACAGCACCCGCGCCACGCGAAAGCGGTCATCGCGCGCAGAGAGGTCCAGTGCCTGCTGTGGCGTCAAGTGAGAGAAGCCGATATTGTCAAGATAAGTTTTGGCAAGGGCGACGATGTCGGCCATTTCCTGCTCGGTCGGGCGCCGCCAGGGGGTGCCCGGGACGGGAATATAGCCCATTATGTGGAACGGAATCTCCCGCGACAGCGATGCGATAAACCGCACCATCTTCTCGACCTCGTCCACATCTATGAAGCCCGGAATGTAGACGCAGCTTGCCTTCATCTCAAGGCCTGCATCGAACGCCATGCGGAAATTGTCGTAAACCATATCCGCCGGTTGGCCGGTATACTCAAGGTGTTTCTGTGGCGAGTAGGCCTTAAGGGAAACGTTTGCGCCGTCCAGGTTCACAAGCGGGATTCTCGAGCCGTTCGTGTGGCCGAGGAAGGTCTTAAGACCCAGGTCCTGCTTGCAGAGAGCGAGGACGTCCGGCAGCATGGTGTTGTATGTAGGCTCACCGCCCATCAAGTGCACTCGCTCGACGTCCAACTCTTGCAACGTCTGTTTGATTTCGTCCAGGCTGAGTGCTCGCTCTGCCTTCGGCCACCCCTTGAGCTTGTACGCGCAGCCGATGCAATGAAAGTTGCAGCGGTCGTTGTACAGCGTCGCCCGCTTGTACTTGGAGGAGTAAGTCATCTTATAATAGGACATTTCCGACCACCCTAATCATTCGGATTGGTGGACCACATCGCCTTGGTCGTTGACCCGAGTGCCTTGACATGGCCGTCGTAGAACAGAGCATTGAACCTCTCATTGTGCCGGTAGGCCACCCGATAAACAGGCTCGTAAAAAACAGAACCACCCCCGACGTAATAGCTGCCTTTGGTCATATCCGTCGGGTGCCGGCTGTCCGTGACCCAGATAGTCCCGGAGGGGTCCTTGATGTCGGCGTCGGCCGGCCCGTACCAGAAGCAGGGATAGACGCCCGGGTCGAAGTTGAAGGTGTTCATTCCATAGCACATGTAAAGACCAGAATACGGGTCCACCCTAATCGGGCTGCTGAGGCAGCGGAAGAGGTCCGTGTTCTTCATGTACGGTTGGATGGCCTGATGCCACCGATAGGGTGTCGGCCCCCCGAAGTACATCTTAGTGTTTCTCTCGTCGTAGTCCTGGCAGTACATCTTCAGCGCCAGCCCTATCTGCTTGACATTGGAGCTGCAGGCGGCCTGCCGGGCCTTCTCCCGGGCCTGGGCGAACACCGGGAAAAGGATTGCGGCCAGGATCGCGATGATTGCAATGACGACCAGCAACTCAATCAACGTAAATCCGCGGCGCATACCCTTGTTCAACCCTTCACTCGGTGATAACACGATTTGTTTATTCGTGCTACTCTATCATATATCCTTCCTGAAGTCAAGGCCGTTTATTCGCGATGGGTCTGCTGCATGGTTGACGACATGCGGTTTACAGTAGCGCAGATGGCCAAAGAGTCCGGCCAGGTTCTGGAGACGGGGTGGGGAGTGTAGGGATGCGCAAGGCTCCAGGCG
>JALGUK010000118.1 GCA_029820875.1 Candidatus Zipacnadia bacterium | reverse complement strand
TGCTGACTCGACCTCAATCCACCCCATCCCAAGCTCCACCGCGAAGATTCCGGCCATCAGCACTGCCCCGAGCACCAAGCCGAAGAACAGCTCCGCCCACCACGCCCGGTCAAACTGCAGTCCGAGGTCCCAAAACGGACGGCGATCCACCCAGCAGGCTGCAACCCAGGTGCTGAAGACCGCCGCCACAAGCGTAATCATCGAGATAAATGTTAGGAAAGTCAGCGTTTCGCCATAAGAGCCGCCTGCCGCTCCAGGGACCTGTGCCGGCATCAACTGTGGACGCGGGCGGCGCTCGGCGCTGTTCCAGAAGAGGTTTTTCATCACCGATTCAGCGTCCTTTCCGGCAGCCCAAATGGCGAAGGCGAATCTGTACCCCGAATTCCCCCAAGCAGGCGTTTACTCCTCCGCCATCTCCGAGTCCGAGGGCCTGCGGGGCGGCAGCCTTCTTTGTCGCGAACATTCAGGGAGGGCACGGCACCCTGAGGGTGGAATGAATATCACTCAGCGATAGTCCGGCCGTGGTAAAGCGGCGTTGCAAGGGGGAAGACCGAAATGGACAAGACGAACGTGATCTTCATACTGACCGACGACCAGGGCGTGTGGGCTGCGGGGTGCTACGGCAACCCGGAGATACGTACCCCCAACATTGATAGGCTCGCCGAGACGGGAGTCAGGTTCGAGAACTTCTTCGTGGCGACCCCTGTCTGCTCGCCGAGCCGCGCTACGCTGCTTACGGGGAGGATACCATCCCAGCACGGCGTGCATGATTGGATTAAGGACGGGAACGTAGGCCCGGAGGCCATCCGGTATCTGGAAGGGGAGTTGGCCTATACCGATATAATGGCCCGCCACGGATGGACGTGCGGAATCAGCGGCAAATGGCACCTGGGGGACAGCCAGATACCGCAACATGGATTCACCGACTGGTTCGTTCACCAAATGGGCGGTGGGCCGTACAACAATGCCCCGATGGTGCGGTGCGGGCAACTGGTCAACGAGCCTGGTTACATCACGGACCGCATCACGGACGAGGCGCTCAAGCTTCTTGACCATTATGCGGACAGCGGGGCGCCGTTCTATTTGAGTGTTCACTACACCGCCCCTCACAGCCCCTGGACAGGCCATCCGCAGGATATCGTGGACTCCTACGACGATTGTCCATTCGATTCGTGTCCTCAGGAGCCTATGCACCCCTGGGCCGGCAGCCTTACGCGCGCAAACCTCGGCAACAGGGAGTCGCTAAAGGGCTACTTCGCGGCGGTGACGGCGATGGATTTGAATGTCGGGCGCATCCTGGAAAGGCTCGAGGAACTGGGCCTGCGGGAAAAGACGCTGGTCGTGTTCATGAGTGACAACGGCTTCTCCTGCGGACACCACGGCTTCTGGGGCAAGGGTAACGGCACCAACCCGCGCAACATGTACGAGAACTCAATCAAGGTACCGGCCATCTTCAGCCATCCCGGCACGATACCGGCGGGCCGCGTTGAGAGCACAATGGTCAGCGCCTATGACTTCATGCCGACATTACTGGAGTATCTCGATTTGCCTTCTCCGCCGGAGCGAAACCTCCCCGGAAGGAGCTTTCGCCCTCTGCTGCAGGGGCGGCCCATGCAACGCAGCGAGCCTGTGGTCGTTTACGACGAATACGGCCCGGTGCGCATGATTCGCACACAGAGGTGGAAGTACGTCTACAGGCATTCCTACGGGCCGGACGAGCTTTTTGACCTGGGCGAGGACCCCGATGAACGGAACAACCTCGCCGGCGATGAGCAGTATGCCGAAAGAATGACGGAACTTAAGGCGCGCATGGACGAGTGGTTCGCGCGGTACGTGATTCCCTCCCGCGACGGCCTGGCCCAGGACGGTACGCAGGAGGGACAGACGCGGCTCATCGGATAGCACGTACAGCCAAAGCGACTGCTGTAACTTAGGGCGTCTCAGTGTGGGAAGTGCATGTACATCCGCTGGCCGACGCTCACGCCGTATATTCCCCACAAGCCCGCGACGACTACATCACCCAGAGTAAGCCCCAGAAAGAACGGAACCACGCCCCGGTAGACCTTTACACCGGCGTAGCGCAGAACGAGGAACTTTGCCAGCCAGCCGATCAAAAACGGCATCCACATGTAGTTCATCGAGTCCGTGTGAGCGACGGCATATCCTATCGGGTGGAAGGGCCAGGAGGGGATTCGGAACAGTGCGTACCGGAGGAGCAGCGCCATACCGGCTCCCCATAGGTACCCGAACATCTGCCAGAGGTCCGGGTGCTCGGGCCGTAGCAGCCAGCCGTTGAGTATCCGCCAGGGCCTGGCTCCCCGGCTTGTGTACCAACCACGCATTACCGCCATCGCCGCACCATGCCGGTAGTATATATCCAGATGAACCCACGCAGTCCACAGGACGGACACTCCCACCGCGACAAGGACGGCGTTTCGGAGGTGTCTGCGGGGAATCCCTGCGATTTCGCTGAACTTGTGGGCTGTGAGCAGTTGTACGGTCCTCGAGTCGGCGTAAACGTCGAAGTTGTCGAACGTGGCGAACATGGGCAGGGCAGTGGGGCGCAATGCGGTCGTGCCGGTGAACGCGATTATCGCCTCGTAAATGGTGGCGTGGGACTGGTCGGTCCACCCGCAGCCGGTCTCCGCAGCCACCCGGGCCCATGCCAGCGCTATCAGCCACCGCAGGAGAAAAAAGCTCAGCCCGAATATAATCGGAAGGCCCGATATCCAGCTCATACCGACAAGACCCACCAGTGCGACACCGAAGACGGTGAGGCTGGAACGGCTTGAGATTACCTGTACACCCTCCGGTTGTTCCAATCTCGATTTGCGGATACTGCGAAAAGTCAGTAGCAAAGCGGCAGCCGCGATGGCAAGCAGCGCTCCGGTCCCTTGCTGGTTTATCAGGGGCAGTTGATTGATGCCCTCCCCGCCCGCTTGCAGGCCCATCGCAACGGCGACGACGCGCTCGGCCCTGGTAATCCAGTAAAACAGCCAACAACTGAGGCTTGTCTCAAGCGAAAGCAGGAAGACTATCCCGATTACGAACGGATAAAACGCGATGTACAGCGGCCGCATTGCCGCCCAGGGCATGGCCGTCAGGCTGGTGGCGACCGGACGCGCCTTCAACCAGACTGTTGGGACTGAAGGGTACAAGTAATTGAGGAAATTCATGCTTTGCAGCACCACAGGGATGGCAAAGCCGACCCACATCAATCGGTTTGCCCACAGGCCCTTGTATGGCCCGGCGCTCGCCATCGCCAGCGGCAGTTGAGCGAGGGGAAACGTAAGTCGTTCGCGGCTGACCCACTGCTCGGAGACGAGGTTGCAGATGGCCCACTCGCCAAGCACAATCAGCGCAGTGAACGGGAGCCAGAAGGCCAGAGGTACAACCCATGCCCGCAGCGTGGCCATGCTGTAAAGCGTGCCGTTGGCCTCGTAGAAAGCTTTGACGGCAGAATGGTCGTGAACGGTCAGCCACCAGGGGACGTACTGAAAGAACGATTCCCAGTTGTTTTCGGGAGTGGCATAGTACTGCAGACTTGGAAGCATGGGGATTAGATACCCCATCATCCCGTGGGCGCCTACTGAAGTGAAGACCGTCGAGATGATGAAGATTATGAGCAGTTCCCAGGGCCTCAGCCGAAGGCGCGCTGCTACAAACCGCAGAGGCGCCGTAAGCGCGACGACCAAAAACAACACCAGAACGCTGCCCATCTGAAGCGACGTGGTGCTCCAGTGCAGGACTTGCACGATCTGGTAGCCGTACATGCCGAAGTAGAAACCGCCGCAGCCGAAGGCAAGCCCAATCACAAGGGAGCGCCATCCGGACGGCCGGCGGGCCTCGGGACCACGTTCTACCGACATGTCAGACTGCACTGAGACATTCCTTACGATCCCGGCGCGGCCGACCGGGCATTTGGATTCTCGTCAGGCCGAACCAAAGACAGCCTATGTGACATGGAGGGGCAAAGCACATGTTGAATCGCGAAGTAGCACTAATCGCTTGCTGAGGCTTTTGTAGCTGCTTCGCTCTGTGGCCCGGCGATTCCTCCCCGTTCCCGCTGGGCGGCTGCACCCTCTCAATGCACTTTGCGTTCGGCGGGGAGGTGCGCAAACGCCTGAAGGGGAATACACCGCGTTGTCCATCATACCGACCATTCGGGGGGAAGCCGATGAAGAGTGCCCAGATGATGGTGTTACTGCTTGTGCTGGTGTCGGTGCCGATGTATGCGGCCGAAAACCTGGCGGCAAATCCCAGTTTCGAGGAGTTGGCGAACGGAAGGCCTGTTGGGTGGACTACCACGGATGTTGAAGAGGTTACGGTCCTTGCCGACGGCGGCCACGAGGGCGATACTTTCGTCCGTTTCGTTGACACGCGAGAGGACCACGGCATCAACCTCGAGTCCAAAAGGGTGCCAGCGCGAGTCGGAGGACTGTACCGTGCGACAGCGTGGTTGCGTACTGCGGACAAGTGTGCGCCGGGGCTTTACATCAACTTCTACGACGATATAGGCATTCGCATCCACAACGTTTATAACCGTGCAAATGGTCCCACGGACGGCTGGACGAAGGTCGAGACAACGGCGGTCGCCCCGGCCGGCAGCATTGAGGTTTCCGTATCGCTTTACGCTTACATCGCCGATGTCGGCACGTTCGACGCCGACGAGGTGGTGTTGACCGTCGAGGGCGGAGGGGAGCCCGGACAGGGAACAATTCCAAGAGCAATGCCAGGAGAGAAAACCATGGTTGAAATCGGGTCGCGCCTTGAACTTTTCGTGGACAGCTTCATGATTGACAGTCTCACTGGAAGCGCCCGCCGCAAGCTTCACCATCCGGAGCTGCGGGAAGTGGTGCTCACGTTCGACAAGCCGTGGGAAGGGCCGTTCTGCGGCTATTTTACCGTGATGAACGATGACGGGAAGTTCCGGATGTATTACAGGGGTTGGCCTGCCCTGGAGGGGGAAGCCTACGCGTGTCTGGCCGAAAGCAATGACGGGGTCCACTGGACCCGGCCCAACGTGGGAATCTTCGAGTTCAACGGCTCCACAGACAACAACATCGTTTGGGCGGGTGAGGGGTGCCATAATTTCACGCCCTTCAAGGACACTAACCCCGACTGCAAGCCCGATGAGCGCTACAAGGCAGTGGGCAGCGGGCCGCAGGGGAAGCTGGTGGCGTTCGCCTCGCCGGACGGGGTCAAGTGGCGGAAGCTGAGGGACGAGCCGATTATCACCGAGGGCGCCTTCGACTCCCAGAACCTCGTCTTCTGGGACGAGCTGCGCGGCTGTTACGTGGAATACCACCGGGGGTTCCGCAACGGCGTGCGCGACATCATGACCGCCACATCAAAAGACTTCATGAATTGGCCCTCGCCCGAGTGGGTTGACTACGGCGATGCGCCGCCCGAGCACCTTTACACCAACGCGACGATTCCCTACTTCCGTGCCCCGCATATCTATCTCGCCTTCCCATGCCGGTTCGTCCCGTCGCGCAAGAAAATACCCGACCATGCCGGGAGCGGAGTGAACGACGGCGTTCTGATGAGCAGCCGCGACGGGCTCCACTTCGAGCGCTGGCTCGAAGCATTCCTTCGTCCCGGTCTTGACCCGTACCGATGGACGGACCGCAACAATTACATCGCCTGGGGCCTTGCCCCCACATCAGATGAAGAGATCTCGCTGTATTGGACCGAGCACTACCGTTACCCCTCATACAGGCTGCGGCGCGGTACAGTCCGCACCGATGGGTTTGTCTCGCGAGATGCTGACCCGCCCGTTCACCTTCACGGGCCGCCGCCTGGTCATAAACTACAGCACATCCGCCGTAGGCTTGGTGCGCCTTGAGCTGTGCGACCAGGATGGCAATCCGTACGAGGGATTCGCTTTTACCGACTGTGAGACGCTCTTCGGAGACGAAATCGCTCATGAGGTAAGCTGGGGCGGCAAAACCGACGTCAGCGCACTGGCCGGCCAGCCGGTGAGGTTGCGGGTCCGCCTCAAGGACGCCGATCTGTATTCATTCCAGGTCGCCGAGTAAGCAGCACTTGAAGCAATGGCGGCTGCGGAGCGCTTACGCGTCACTCCTGCGCCTTGGTGGCCTGGGCGAGGTCCATCACCTGCAGGCGGCGCATCCCGCTGTAGGCGGACAGCGCCACCATCGCGAACACGAGGGCGATCGTGGCTATGTAGGTCCAAGGGGGCAGAATCGCGCGGAATGACATTGTATCGGTCGTGAAACTGCTCATGAAAAGCGCATTGAGGTGCACCCCGAGGGGAATGCCGACAAGCAGGCCAGCGGCGCCGAGCGCGCACAGCTCCAGGGCGGCAAGGCCGGCCGTGGCCGCCGCCGAAAAGCCGAGGGTTCGCAGTGTTCCCAGCTCGCGCGTGCGCTCCAGCAGCGACGCCATCTGCTCGTCAATCTGCCGCTTCACGTCCTCGGTGGTCGAGACCAGCGCCACGTCATCGGAGTGCTCAAAGCGGCGCTGGAACGCGCCGACCTGTGATGGGTCGCAGTCGAAGAACGCGCCATAGAAGCTCTCAGGAAACACCTTGTCGGCCAGAGACCGCCGCACGTCATGATACTCGGCGTAAGCCGCCCCGCCGATGGCCGCATCCACGAAACCCGCCACACGCATCACACGCTGCAGCCTCCGGCGGCGGCTGGACTTGGCCCACTCTACCATAATCGGGTCCCCGGGCTCGACTTGCAACCGCCCGGCGAACTGCTTGGGAATCCATATTTCGCCCGCCTCGACCTCAATCGGCTCGCCGCTTGTTGATGCGACTTTCAGCAGTTGCTGGCCTGGCTGAATTCCGGTGAGAATTATCTCCGCTGAGCCCCACGGCGTACGAATCCGGACGGGCACACTCACCGTCGGGCTTGTTGCTCTTGCTCCGGGATGG
>JALGUK010000117.1 GCA_029820875.1 Candidatus Zipacnadia bacterium | reverse complement strand
TGCGAGCAGATTGCGCGGGAATGGGAGGCCGATGTGTGTGAAAGCGCGGATGAACTGATTAGGCGGGAGGATGTGGATGCGGTGGATATATGCCTGCCCGGGTTTCTACACCGCGAATGGACGGCAAAGGCCGCAGCCGCCGGGAAACATGTTTTCTGCGAGATGCCAATGGCGCTTACAGTGCAGGATTGTGATGCAATGCTCGCAGCGGCCAAGGAGGCGGGGATGAGACTGATGGTGGGGCAATGCCTGCGGTTCTGGCCGGCGTACCAGGCGCTCGGGCAAATCGTGGCGTCAGGGGGGCTGGGGAAGCTGGAGGCAATTTCGATGCGGCGCAACGGAGCGAGGCCGGAGTGGTCGAGGTGGTACGAGGAGTCCTGTGCAGCAAGGGAGCTGCTCATTTACGATGTGGACGTCCTGCTGTGGCTGGGAGGGAGGCCGAAGCCGGTGGCCGTGCGGCGCGTAGGGCCAAAGGAGGCAACAAGACAGGTTTTCGCCCTCTTCGAATGGCGAGGCGCGCAGGTTCTCGCGCAGGCGGCAATGGTCTCGGCGCGGGGACTACCGTTTCGGCAAGGATTTCTTGCAGCTTTCGAAGGCGGGGCAATGGAGTATGACCCGAGTGTGGAGCCGAAACTGAGAGTATATCCGAAGGATGCAGAGGATTATACGCCGGAGCTACCAGAACCGCTCGGCGTCGAAGAGGGGCTTGAACTTAACGCCTACGCGGCGGAACTACAGTACTTTGCGGACTGCATTCGGGACGACAGACCATTCAAAGCCGCGCCGGCAGAGAGCGCAAGAGAAGTGATGGCAGTTGTTGAGGAGACAGTGGAGATGAGTTAGGCAGGGCCTAAGTGGCGGGTTTACGGTAAAAGAACGGAAGGAAAGACTCGAAGCCGATTTCATCGGTATTGGGGATGCGCTCAGTAGCTCCTATAAAGAGCACGCCGCCGGGCCTGAGGGAGTCAAAAAACCTGCGGTAGAGCTTGTCCTTGGCGTCGTCATCGAAGTAAATGACCACGTTGCGGCAGAGGATAAGGTCAAAGTCGCGCTTGAAGGAATCAGCGAGGAGGTTATGGTGCTCAAAGGAAATCCGACGACGGAGCGCATCGGAAGGGGCCCAGCCCCCGTCAGTTTTGATGAAATACTTGTTGCGCAACCGGGGCGGAACGGAACGCATGTCATGGTCTGAAAACACAGGATTGCGAGCGCGGGCAAGGGCAGCGGTGTCAATATCGGTTGCAAGAATGCGATAGGGAACGGGGCGCTCCAAATCCTCAAGGATAACGGCGAGGGTATAAGGCTCAGCGCCGAAAGAGCAACCAGCACTCCAGACACGCAAGGGGCGACCGTTGAGAAGCTCAGGCAGGACCTTGCGGCGCAGGTCCTCGAATCGCTCAGGGTTACGGAAAAGCTCAGAGACATTGATAGCGAAGCGATCGAGGAAGTCCTCGAGGGCCTGGGGATCCTGCTTCAATATCCGATAGAACTGTGAGAGGCTTTTAGCCTTTGCGCGTTCCATAAGGCCGCGGAGACGGCGTTCGACCTGGTTGCGTCTGTAGGAGGAGAGGTCCAGGCCGGTCATGAGGAAGATTTTACGGCTAAACGCATTGATTTCAAGGGGTGTCATCAGTCAGCACCTTTCCGGCAGCGCCTGAAATGAACTTGCTTCCGAGGAGCGCGAGTTGAAATTCATCCTCTCCTGCGACGCGAACAGTGACAACACCGTCGTCAACGAAGAGGCGGACGGTGCGCCCGTGACTGCCGCCGAGGTCGGAGGCAAGGACAGATAAACGAGCTTGTTTCAATGCCGTCTGCACGGCTAATATGTTTTGTTCAGCGACCCTGATGAGGCGGTCCTGCCCGCCGGCGAACGAGAAAATCTCAGCACCGCCTGCGATTGCGACACGCAGCCGACGCACGTTGGCACCGACGGAATCCATCTCCGCCAGAAGGGCGGGCACTGCTGTATCGGCGAAACGACCCGGGGCGCCGTTGTTCCGGGCGTTGGTGCTGTCGGGTTGGACGATATGGACCATGCCTGCGATATTGCGAATCGAGTCGTAGGCAGCGATACATACACACGAGCCCACGCCGAGCGTGACAAGGACGTGACCGGGCTGGTTAGAGACGCAGATTTCGCCCATGCCGATGACGTGGGTCTTTTCATCCAATCAGATTGCACCGTCGCAATGCGATGCGCTCAGGGCATGCCGAGCGCACGTAGAGTTTGTTCGAGAGTTGAAATATCCGGTATCACTAGAAAATAGGCATGAAACGCGCCGCTACGTTCAGCCAAGTCGGTTTCAAAGAGCAGGACACGTTCGGTTGCAGAGGCGGCAGTTGCGATAACCGTTTCCAGGATGGAACGGGCCATGTCCAAGGCAAAACCCGGCGGCTCCGGGACGAAGTAGAGCCCGGAGCAGTCCGCCAGGGCACCTACATAAGAGCAGGTAACAATATTGCCAATCTCACAAATTGCGGACCGGGACATCTCATCGAAGCCGTCCGAAGGCGCGGGCGCGGAACCGGTCAGCCATTCGACAGCGCGACGGGCGCTTTCGGCGGGCAGCAACACGCACGCATGACCGGCCATATCGCCGTTGAGACGATGGTAAACCGCAACGATGATGCTCTCGGGGTCGCCGAAGTCCGGTATATCCGTGATGGAGACAACGAACACGGATGGATTGACCCCGCGAACCGGACGTTTCATCAGTCTGGAGAGAGCAACGGCAGCCCGGTGAGCACCCATGCAAGATGCCTGGTAGAGGGCGCCCTCCTGGGCCTCGGTCATGGGGCTGTTGATGCCGGGTATTTGCTGCCCGCCTTGGGCGTGGTCCGGCATTTCGCTATGCGGTAGCAACTGCTTCAGCCTCTTGTTGAGCTTGCCAGACGGCAGTGTTTTCACCCTCTTCCGGCTTCTGGGCCGTCGCTTCCAACTGCCCGGTGACCTGAGCGAGGTCGGCGGCATCCTGCCAGGAAATAATAGCCTGGGTGTCGAGGAGTACGATAAGTCTCCCCTCTTCGCCGTCCTGGTCGAGGCGCCCCACTCCACGCAGGAAGGCGGAGTCAGTACCGGTTACGATTGCTGACGGTGGTTCAATGGAATCGGAGCGGATACGGAGGACCTCCGTGACGGCATCAACCCGCATGCCGATGGTGGTGTCGCCGACTTGGACGACGACAATCCGGCTCTCCTTGGTTGGTTCGGCCTCGGGGATACCAAAGCGCTTACGCAGGTCAATGACAGGAATGATGTGACCGCGCAAATTGATGACGCCTTCGACGAACCGTGGAGCACGAGGAATCTTCGTAATGGTGGGCAAGCGGATAATCTCCTGGACGTCAGCGATGTCTATTCCGTATATCTCGCCAGCGACATCGAATGCGACGAGCTGCTCTTCGGTGTCTATGACGCCTGCGGATGTGGTTCGGTCCATCATAATGCTCCTTCCGTTCGAATTCGCCTGGGACACAGGCAGGGAGGCACCCGGGATACAGGTAATATGCGGTCAGCGAGCGCCTCCCTACCCAGCCAAGGCAGATAGGTTACATTTTGAACTGATTGATCTGATTCTGCAGGTCTTCAGCGGCCTGGGACAGCTCGCGGCTGGAAGCGGCAATCTCTTGCATGGCAGCGCTTTGTTCCTGTGCGCCTGCGCTGACTTCTTCGGAGCCTGCGGCACTCTGCTGGGCAACGGCAGAGATGTCCTGAATGAGCTTGCGGAGCTGCTGGCTTGATGCGGCTATTTGCTGGGTGGCACTGCTGTTTTGCTCAGCGGCGCTTGCTATACCATCCATACCTCTGGTGACCTGGTCACTGGAGGCGGCCATCTGCTGAGCGGCGGAACTTATCTCCTGAATCTGACCGACCACGTTGTTTACGGCATCGAGGATGCTTTGCAGGGCTGTGCCGGCTTCTGCGGCGAGTTCTGTTCCCTTTTCGACTTGTTCGCCTGCCTGGCCAGCGGCATCAACGGCCCTGTCGGTCCCCTGCTCGATGCCCCTGATAAGCGCGGCAATCTCCTTGGTTGATGCAGCGGAGCGTTCAGCAAGCTTACGAATTTCTTCGGCCACAACGGCAAATCCGCGGCCTGCATCGCCGGCACGGGCAGCCTCGATGGCAGCATTGAGGGCCAAGAGGTTCGTCTGCTCCGCGATGTCATCAATAACACCGACGATCTCAGCAATCTGCTTGGAGCGTTCGGCAAGGGAAGCGATGCTCTCGGCGACCTCTTTTGAAGTTGTGGCGACGTTGTTCATGCCTTCGACTGTCTGCTCGACTGACTGGTTACCGAGTTGAGCAATCTTCGCCATCTCCTCGGTGGCGGCGGAGACTTGCTGAGCGCTCTGGGCGACCTGCTCAATAGCGGCGCCCATCTGGTTGGTAGCCTCGCGGGCTTCGCTTACAGCCTGGGACTGCTGCTCTGCGCCCTTGGCCACCTGTTCGACGGCACCGGCCACTTCCTGGACGGCCTTGTCGCCGTCTTCGGCAGCACTTGCCTGCTTCTGGGCACCTGCAGCCATTTCCTGTATGGTCTCAGCCATCTGTTGGGCGGTCTGGGCGCCCTGTTCGGCAGAAGATGAAACCTGCTGGCTGCTTGCGGCGACAGTGTTGGATGCATCGAGAGCTTTTTGCATAACACCATTTATGGTGTCCAATGCAACGTTAAGGCTGTCCTTAATCCGGGCGTGGTCTCCCCGGTAGTTCCCTGTTACGCGTTTGCTGAGGTCGTTTGCAGCGAGAGCCTCCAACACCTCGACCGTCTCGTTGACAGGTCCAATGACTGCGTCCATAGTATCGTTGATTCCCTGGATGATTGTACCCCAGGCGCCTTCGTGCTTGCTGGCATCGCCGCGGGCGGACAGGTCGCCTGCCTCGGCAGCCTCTGCGAGCCTGCCGGTCTCTGCAATCAACCCATTGAGGGAGTCAATAATCCTGTTCAGGGCATTCTTAAGCTCGTTGAAGTCGCCCTTGTATTCCTCCGTAATCTTATCAGGGATATCCCCCCTTGACATGCGGGCCACGTAGTCGGAGGCCATATGTACTGGAGCCGTCAGAGCATCAAGCATCTCGTTGATGCCTTGGAGGAGTATCAAGCTGTCGCCGTCGAACCTGGTCAGGTCGGCGCGGTCGTCGAGTCGGCCAAACCTTACCGTCTCCACAAGCCGCTCTACTTCGGCGAGCGCGCGCTGGAATTGCTCATCTCCTCCGGTATCTTTGACCGATGTTATGTTTCGCGGCCGCTGCTTTGAGCCGGCTGCTTTGCGTAATGTCTTAGATTGGGGCATTGCTCGTTCCCTTCCTTTCAGTTGGCACGTGCAGCATAATGCTTCGAGGCATAAACTGTCGTGCTATATCGGCCATCACCTCCTCGAGCATCCAGGGGCACTTGCACACATGCGACACTCCACAAACGACAATACATGCAAGGAAGTGTCTTGAGCCGCTTGAGAGCTTGCAATCTTTGTGCCCACGCATAATGCGACTCGGGTCCAACCAAGGAAAATGTCATACAAGGTCAATACGGTATCGGCGGAAGTGGCAAGGTCAATACGGTATCGGCGGAAGTGGGAGAGGACTTGAGGGACTGCTGTGACTGAGTAACGAGCAGGGGGTGTAGACCTCACCCCCGGCCCCTCTCCCTTCGGGAGAGGGGAGAAGGCTGTTTTGTGCGGGCGAGACGCCCGCGGTACCGGTATATTGCTCTTGACACAACAACAACGTGCACTAACGGCAGCCTCACCCCCGGCCCCTCTCCCTTCGGGGGAGGGGAGAAGGCTGTTTTGTGCGGGCGAGACGCCCGCGGTACCGGTATATTGCTCTTGACGCAACAACAACGTGCACTAACGGCAGCCTCACCCCCGGCCCCTCTCCCTTCGGGGGAGGGGAGAAGGCTGTTTTGTGCGGG
>JALGUK010000116.1 GCA_029820875.1 Candidatus Zipacnadia bacterium | reverse complement strand
TACGAGGTTCCAGACGCCGCGTCATCTTCATATTGCCTATATTGTCCTGATATTGACGGCGGCGGCGGTGCTTGCGCATCTTATGCAAGGGAAAAACGAGAAGGCCCGGCAGGTAATTGTGGCGACTGCGGTTGCTGCGATGTGCTTCAAGACGTTCTGTTTCGAGACCACCGTAAGTGGGCTGGACTTCAAGCCGATTATCGAGCCTGATACTCCCGAGCTCCGCACGATGGCGTGGATTCGGGACAACATCCCTGCAGGTGAGCGCCTTTACTGCTCATCGAACATCGGCGTGTTCAGTGGACATGAATACGTGCCCCTGCAGACACTGGCAGGTAATCCACGCGCGGTGAAAGCATTCGACCTTAAGTATATTGTCCTGGACCGATACTTCTGCCATGGCGCGCTGATGGGCTATTACGAAGACCCCGCCGCTTGTTTCGAGTTGAAGAAGATTCACGAGGTAGAGGGTAAGAAGCCGACGGAGCGGGCTTGTTTCGAGTTGAAGAAGATTCACGAGGTAGAGGGTAAGAAGCCGACGGAGCGGGTAGAAATCTACAAGATCGTGGGGCCGCGAAGGGCCGGACCGCCGCTGCAGTGGTATCTTAATCGCAGCATCAACTACAACTTCTACTGACCGCTCGCCGGCGGAGTTCCGCCTTATGGCGGAGGGAGAGGGATTCGAACCCCCGGAGCTTTCGCTCAGCGGTTTTCAAGACCGCCTCCTTCGACCACTCGGACATCCCTCCGCAGGCGAATTATAGCATTCCGGCCCTATGACGTCAACGCATCCGGCTTGCGTATGTCAGTTCGCCCACGCGTTTTATCCCACAAAGTATTCAGAAACAAGTCCGGGGGAAGCGGCCGCGGCTTGACTGTCTGGAAGCCTTTCGGCTATAATCTGCAGCAATGGCAGAACATGCCGGGTGAACGGGTCTTGGGGTTGAGATCGCCCCGAAAGGCCGTCTTGGGGTGTCAGCAAGGGCCGAAGTGTGTCTTTGCCGGAGTAAGTTCGAGACCTGAATGTCGGCGGACCGGTCTGGGGGCTTGAACCCCACTTATTGCAGGAATTGGCGGCTTGCCCGAGAGGCGTGATAAAGATGGTTCGCCTGCGGAGTATTGTGCTGTTTGTTCTCGCGCTGGCGGTTGTTTATGTGCTGGCTATCGGAGTCCTCTCCGGTTTCCAGCTCGCCCCGGCATTGCAACGCGTCGGCGTAACGCTCAACAACCTTCACTTGAGCATCGTCGCGGTGCCGCTGCTTGAGAAATCCGGCCGCGTTTACAACACCAAGCTCCAGGCGGCTCTTGGGTCCAACGGCGGTCCTGAACTGGCTAAGGGCATTGCCAAGCTCTACCGTGATAATCAGCTCTCTCTTGCAGAGGCCCTCTTCAGCAGGCACAAGCCCGATGCCGCGGAGGCGAAACTGGAGCAGGCGAAGGAGCTGCTGACCGAGGCCGAACTTGATACCGTTGCGATTCTGGTCGCTCTTGGCCGTGCTCGTATCCTTCAGGGCGGTGAGAAGGCCGAAAAGGGACATAAGACTCTTCAGATTGCGCTGGCCCAGGCAGGCGGGGACAAGAAGGCGGTCGGTGAGATAAAATACTGGTTGGCACGCTATTACCTGGACAGGAAAGAGCCCTCACCCTCGGAGGCGCTCAAGCTTCTCCAGGAAAGCAACACCGCGTACCCGGGCCGCTCCGAGACTCTCCTTGCGCTGGGCAAGACCCTTGTCACGCTGGACCGCAAACAGGATGCGGTCAAGCCTCTGAGAGAAGCTCTTGCCGCTGCCCCCACAGTGCGTGACAAACTCGCGGCGGCGAGGGTCCTAAAACAGGCCGGAGGGAAGCCGCCGTCTGTTTTTCAGCTCGTGGGCGCCTCAGCAGTGTCGCTTTATTGGAAGTCTCTTCTGCTGCTTGTGGCAGCGCTCATATTATTGTTCCGGCCCGCCCTCTGGCGTGTCATTGAACGAAGGCTCCATGCCCACCTCGGGAACGTGTATCTCCGGCAGGGTCGTCGGGACGTAGAGGCGATCGAGCTGTATCGGCAGATGCTCAAGCGCCAGCCCGACCGAGTTGATCTGGCGGAGGTGGTGGCGGAAGACTACGTCCGCATGGACCCAGTGAGTGAGTCCGCGGAGCAGCTTTACAAGCACATCCTGACTCTTCAGGCGGACAACCCGAAGGCCGTCGCAGGGCTGGGAGGGATTTATCTCCAGCGCGAGCGCCGCGATGCCGAGGCAATGGAGCTGTATCAGAAGTGGTTTTCACTCTGCTCTGACAGCGATGAACTCGCCGACCTCGCCGCTTTTGTCTCGGAGATTTACACTGAGGAGGAGGTGATGGAGGAGAGGGCAATCCCGATTCTGGAGCGGAGTGTTGCAACAGGCCGCGCGACTCTTCCCATGAAAGTGCACCTCGGCACCCTTTATCACCACTTCGGGCACGACGCGAAGGGCATCGAGCTGCTCGAATCGGTGGTTGATGAAGCACCGGATGACGAGAGGGCCCGGGAACTTCTGGCCCGTTGCTACATCGGTGAGAAGAAATACTACCTGGCGTACCGGTACTTGAAAGCTCTCCCCATAAACGAGGAAACCACAAGCGCTCTCTACGTCACGGCGGTCGGCTGCGAGCAAGAGGGGTTGCTGAAACAAGCTCTGCGGATTTTCGAGGAAGTCGTCCGAAGAGACCCCGGCTTTGCGGATGCCCAGGCCCGGGTTGAGAGCCTTTCCAACAAGGTTGATGCCAACCGCGTAGGGCCCTATCTCCTCCAGGCCGCAGTCAGCGACGCGGAAGTGGGGAAGCTGTACCGGGCGGTAAGCGAATCGGGGGATATTGTAGCGCTCCGAGTGGTGGACCAGGACATCTCCGACGCGTTGGCTTTCCCCCAACTGTTCCACGAGCAGATGCCCAAAGTCAAAGCGTTTCAACACGAAACCGTTGTACCGGTGTTGGACTTCGGCGAGGCTGACGGCACCTGTTATGTGGCGATGGACCTGGTCATCGGGCGTAATCTCCTGCAAGTAATCGAGGAAATGGAGCAGCTTTCATTCTACGATGCCGCGTGCATCACCACCGAACTCCTGCGTGGTTTGTCTGCCGCACACCAAGCAGGTCTGCTTCACGGCGATATTCGTCCCGAGAATGTTCTTGTCACTGAGGATGGAGAGGTCAAGGTCATGGGCTTCGGGATCTGCGACATCGCGGGCAGCGCCTTGGGGGCCGACCGTACCGCCTCGGTGCGCAGTCCGGCGCACCTGGCGCCCGAGATAGTCCAGAAGCAGCCAGCGGACCAGCGCTCGGACATTTACTCCGTAGGGTGCCTGCTGTATCAAATGCTAACGGGCGAGCCGCCCTTTGTCGGTCCCAGCCGCCTGGCGACGGTGATGGAGCACGTCACCACACCCCCGACCCCTCCGACCATCAAGGTCAAGTCCCTATTCCACGAGGCCGACGAGGTCACGCTAAAGGCTATGGCCAAGGAGCCAGCGGAGCGTTTCCAGTCTGCAGATGAAATGCGCCGGGCACTCATCCGAGCCGCCGGTATATCGGAGCGAAAAGTCAGGATTGAACTGCACCCGCCCGAGGAAGAGGCACCGGTAGGGCCGCATTGGTGGGACAAGTTCGACGATTTGGACCCGATTGCGCGGGCACACATGGCCCAGGTATACCGGGGAGTGGACCGGGTCGCGCGCGAGGTGCGTGCAATCAAGGAGATACAAATTCCCGGGTATGTGACACGGACCGGCGGTGATGAAAAAGGCGCAAGGGCAATGACGGCGATTCGGCGGCTGTTCCTCAATGAGATGCACATTGTCAAGTCCCTGGCGCCCAAGGACCCGGAGCAGCCGCGTACCGTTGTGCAGTTCCACGAGGCATTCCCGCCGGGCGATGGCGTTGAACCCGCTTATTCCATGGAGCTGCTCCAGGAGACGCTTGCAGAGCGTATGCAGCGGGGGTTGGAGGACGACGCCGAGGTGCGCAAGATAGCATCAGACTTGTGCGCCGCCGTGCAAAGCCTGCACGACCGAGGAATAATACATCGCAACATCAAGCCCTCGGCCATCATGTTCACGCGGGATGGACAGTTGCGATTGGTGGGCTTTGACCGCGCCTGTCGCCTGCAGGACTCGGCTGCTGTCCTGGCGGCGGAACGCGCTATTATCGCCTCCGCGCAATCCCCTACCGAGGTGGTCGGAGACGCCCGCTATCTTTCTCCGGAGCAGTGCCGCACCGAACCGTTCGACGAGCGCACGGACGTTTACGCAATCGGATGCGTAATCTATGAAATGCTGACCGGCCACCCGCCGTTTGTGGCCCCGGACCCGATGGCCATCATGCTCCAGCATGTCACTCAGCCGCCACCGGAAATGGAGCGGGAAGGGCCGCCCATCGCTGCTGATTTGGTGCAGCTTGTCAAGCGGGCGCTGCAGAAAAAGGCCGATGACCGCTTCCAGACCGTAGCCGAGATGGGCAAGTTCCTCACACAGGGCGATATCGGCGGTGCTGGTCCCTTGCAATTATGAGCCGCGCCAGGATGCGACCCCGGCCGTTCATGGCAGCCTTACTGTTGCGTTTCGCTGACGCGAGGCGTGCATGGTTGCTCTTAGTGTGGGTTTGTCTCCTCCTCGCGTGTTTCCAGGCTCAGCAGTCGGCCTCCGGTAGCGTACTTGCCGTTGAGCGTGCAGAACAGCTCGATGTGCTCCCCGCCGATACGGTGGTTGTGCGGCTTGACATCCCGCTTGTCAAAATCAGCAGCGCACGCCAGGAAAAATTACGGACGTGGCTGGCCGACGGCGGGACAGCCTGGTTCCACACCGACGCCGCCCGCGCCTTCGGCTTTGACACGACACCGTTGCGGTCAAGTATGGAAGCGGTCGGCAAGGCGGTTCGTGCCGCACCGCTGGCAGCTAACCCCCTTCTCGAAGGTGTCGAGAAAATCCGGTACGCCCTCGCGCCGGGTGACTGTCTTCTCCATGCGGCCAAGGATGTTCTCGAGCTGCTACGGGTCGAGGATGCGCCCGCGGGCCGGAACGAACCCGTTTTTGTCGCCGGATGGAAGCGGTTTGGTTTTGGTGAGGCATTTTTCCTTCCCTCCAACGTAAACGATGCACTCCTTGACGGCGCTCGCTTCCTTGCGAACTGGCATCAACGTTGTACGGTGCAGCCGAATGTGCTCTTTGTGCCGGTCAACGCCCTGCTTGCTTTGAGCGGCACGGGCATTGTCGAGTCCCAGGTGCAACCGTTCGACACCGAGGAGTGCATTGCCACGGTGAAAGCCTGGGCGAGTGCGTTCGAGAGGGGTGAGCAAGCCTCAAACGCGGGGGGCACGGCGGACCGCGGTTACATCCCGCTCGATGGACGAGACCTCTCGCATTTGCGCAATGTCTTAGGCTTGGCGCGCCCGGAATCCGTCGCCCGCGGAGCGGCCGATGTCCGGAAGGCGCAAGCGCTTGCCGCCGCCTGGCTCGGCCGGGAGGAATATCGGCTCGGACGAGTGGACCGTGCGCTTGAATGGTTCGATGTAGCATTGAAGAGGAACCCGCACAGCGACGTGGCCGGTGCCTGGAAGGGTTGCGCATTGTGGACGCAGGGTGAACAGATAGCCAGGCCGGCTCCGGAACGTGCCGCCTTGCTGGAGCAAGCGGCCGCCGCATTCACCGCAGCGCAATCCGTCGGGGGAGACGAATTCTCCCGTACGACTCTGCGGCAGTGGGCCAGGGATGCGCGGACCGCTGCGCGCCTTTACGCTTTGGAGCCGCCGCTGGTCAAGGTTTTACCGCCGTTCGTGGTGCGATACACGCCCGGAGATCCCTCGGTAGGTGATGCGATGGCCGCTTTGAAGACCGCTGAGCGGATTATCACCACGGACTTTGGAATCCAGATTGACGAAACCGAGGTACTGCTCTTCCCAAGCCTCCAGCAATACGCTTCATACATGGCGGCCGCCGGCTACGAAAAGACGATGGCACATGAGTTCGGGCATGTTGCGGTCTCGGCGATTACCGAGGGAGGGGCGCCGGTCCCGCAGTGGATTCACGAGGGGATTGCATGCGCGGTAACGCCCGGCCAGCCCGACCCGAGGCCCTTCACACAGCAGGCTTTCGCCGAGGGCGCATTGATGAGCATAGCGGACCTCAATGCTCCGGAGGCGCTCTACGACCACGCGGGCGCCGCGCTCCTGTACTTCCAGTCCCAGCAGATGGTGCAGTTCATGGTCCGCACGTTCGGCAAGTACGCGCTTATGAACGTCCTGGAGGAAATCGGCAGGGGGACAGCGGTGGACAAGGCGCTTCAAGATGTCATCGGTATGAACCAGCAGCAGTTTCTCGACTTCTGGGTCGCCTCTGAATTCGGGCCGTAGGCAGGTGCCGAATCTTAGATTTCCACCATCACCTTGATGACCTCTTCCGGCCGGTTCAGCACAAGCTCGAACCCTTCGAGCACCTCTTCAAGCTGTATGCGATGAGTCACAAAGGATGTTACATCAACACTTCCGTCCGCCACCCATCGGCAGCACTGGTCCATAATCTCCTGCACATTGTCCATGGGCTGGTATGTAGGGATGAGGGTAATCTGCTTGTTCAGCATCGCCAGTGCGGATAGTCCTCGCGGCTGCGCCCCCATGCCAATCATGACATATCTGCCCCCGACTTTCATGCACTTCATTGCTTGCTCGAGGGCCTGCCCCTGAGGGCTTTCGTCGTCCGTCATGCAGTCTAAAACGACATCAACCTCGCCGATGGCATCCCGTACAACATCCGGCCAATCAGGCGCGGCGCCGTCAAGCGCAATATCAGCGCCGAGGCGCCGGGACATGGCGATGCGGTTGGGATGAAGATCTGTGGCCGCGACCTTGGCTGCCCCGTCAGCCCGAGCGCCCTGGAGCGCCATCAGGCCCACAGGCCCCTGCCCGAGCACCAGAACACGCTCCCCCTTCTGCAACTGCGCACACCTAACCCCGCGTATCACTGCGCAGAGCAACTGCGTGTTGGCGCCCTGTTCGAACGTGACAGACTCGCCCAGAGGGCCGATGGCGACCTGATGTGTCGGCAGGCAGGTGTACTCGGCAAAGCAACCATAATGGCACCAGAAGGTGATGCGCTCACCGACCTTCACGTTGCGGGCGTCGTCGGCGACCGCAACGACCTCCCCGGCCGCCTCGTGTCCGATGATGGAGGGATGAGGGTAGTCGTGGTCACCGCGGTAAATCATCGCGTCGGAGCCGCATATCGCGCACGCATGGATGCGCAGAAGCGCGCCGCCGGGAACAAGCTCAGGCTCGGGCGCGTCCTCTATCCGCATGTCCATGGGGCCGTGGAACACCGCCGCCTTCATAAGCGCGCCTCCCACTTTTATGCCTTCGGTTACAGAACATAGTCATGACTATATAGGACTCCGAGTTGTGCCTCGACAAGAGTCACTTCCTCCGCCGTTTCCGGTTTGGAAATCGTGATTTTTAGAACGTTCGTCCCTTGCCGGAGAATGCTCAAATCATCAATGGGCAACTGTAGGTACGAAGTAGGGGGGTCGGGATGAGCGCCTCCGCTGGCAGGTGCCGGGCCGGTTACCTCGATGAGATTCTCGCCCGCGGCGCCTTCGTATAGCAGCTTGCCGTTGATAGCCACTGTCACCTGCAGGTCACGTCCGGCGCCGCGCAGTCCCAGCCGAAGAGCGCACGCATCAGGCGGCCGCTCCAGTGTCCTGTCGGTCAGGTCTGCCCCGACAATCAGCGGCAGCCGGCGTGTCTTCCCGGGCTGCAGGTCCGCAGGGATGTACTTCTTGTACTGGTATGAGTCCTCGTAGTCGAGGTAGTATGCGGGAGTGATTGCGTAGATTCTGCTCATTTGTGTCAGGCACTCCGGGCGCGCCAGGTCTCGCATAATCCGGTACACCTGCGTGTCAGGCGGCAGATTGAAATTGAACAGTTGGAAACCGGCGGCTCCCATGTACCAGTAGTTGGACGCCGCACCGCGTATAAGTTCAGGGGACGCAATACGCGATGTCGAGGAACTGTAGCCCTCAGGGGATGGCGATGCTGCAAAGGGCCACGTGTAGGAGGTGCGGGGGTATATGGCCGGATAGACTTTGCATCCCGCCGGCTTCGCAAGTGCGACGAATTTGTCAATCGGCATGTCGTGGGCAAGCGTCATGAGCTGAGACGGAATCAGCACGTCCACCAGGCGCTTCCTCATCCAGTCTTCGATATCCAGGCCGGCCCAGTGGCAGTTCTTCAGTGCACTTCTCTCGACCCAGCTCGTCCAACCGAACGCGGACCTTCTGTATCATATCGGTGACTAAATGGGCGCCCTGCCGTGCCTTACCGGGGGGGAACAGGACCTGCACGCGGTTGAAGTCCAGCTCGATTCCGTCGAGAATGTCCTTGTAACGTTCGATGACCTCGAAGATTACGTCCAACCGGTACTGGCGGACCTCCTTATAAGAAAAGTCCAGCAGATTGCCGTAGTCGGGGTCGGCCGCGATGGGGGAGATGCCTATCTTGAACCGCTCGCCGTTTTCAATCCAGAACTTTCCCGTCAGCGGATAATTATAGGGGTCGGCCATGAAATGGTCGTCGTTCATACGATAAGAAGGAACGAAGAACATGCCCAGACTTTTGGCGCGCTCACCGGCGACGCGGATGGGATCTATCCCGGCCCGCATCCCTATTTTGATTTTT
>JALGUK010000115.1 GCA_029820875.1 Candidatus Zipacnadia bacterium | reverse complement strand
GAAAGTGATGGCAAAGTGCTCCGCGGTATTCTTCACGTGCCGGAGCAGAAGGCTGACGGCGGCGTCGGTATCGTATTTCTTCACGGGTGGGCAGGTACGCGGGCGGGGCCGCACCAGGTGCTTGTCAAGGCCGCACGGCGGTTCTGCGCCCGGGGGTTGCCGTGTCTCCGATTTGACTTCCGGGGGCGTGGCGACAGCGATGGCAATCCCTTCAAGGTGGACCTCATGGACCACTTAGCCGACGCCGCAGCGGCTGTCCGCTTCCTGGGTGCGCAGGTCGGTAATGAGAGGACGCTGCTGGTCGGTATCTGTTCTGGAGGTGAGGTAGCGATCGGTGCGGCGACGGCGCATCCGAGCATTGACGGGATGGTCCTGTGGTCGGTGCCGACTGTTGTCGAAAAGGAGGGGAACGCGCAAAAGGCGCAGCGGCGTAAGAGCGTGGCGGCGCTCAAGCAGTACGCACGGAAGCTGCTGCGTCCCGAGACATGGCGCAAGATAGTACGAGGCGAAGTTCGCACTGACATGGTCAAACGCGCTGTATCCGGAGAGCGCCTCGAGACGGAACAGCGCAGCGCCAGGCAACTTGCCTTCGACTGGGCCGGACAGTTCAATAAGTTCGACGGCGCGGCACTGTTCATTTACGGTACGGCGGACCCGACGGCCGCTCAAGCGCTGCAATCGTATAAAACCCTTTGCAGCGAAGGTACACTGCAGGCGGAATTCCAGTTGATCGAGGGTGCCAACCACGGGTTTTACTCAACTGACTGGGAGAACCAGGTTTTCGACATCACCCTCTCATGGATCGAGGCGCACTATGGCCCTTTCCCCGCGCCCCGCGAGAATCATAATCATCAATCACGTGGCTGAGGTCGGCGGGGCGGAAGAGAGTTTGCTGATGCTCATGCGCGGCTTGGACCGCAAGGCCTTTGAGCCACTCGTGCTTGTGCCCCGGGCCGGGCCGCTCGTGGATACGCTGCAGGCGATGGGCATTGAGACTCGATTCGTGCCGCTCATCCGCCCGAAGCGAACTCGAAGTCCATGGACTCTGGCACAGACCGCGTGGCGGGTTATCCAGACTCGCCGCCACGTCGCTCAGGTCGCGCGGGAGTGGGAGGCGACTATCATCCACGCCAATAGTTCGGCTGCAGCGCTACAGGCGCCCTACTTGCCCGATGTCCCTCTCATCTGGCATTGCCGCGACCTAGTACGGTTGGGTTGGGTCGGCCGGCACATCTATGCCCGTTCGACGGCGGTCATCGCAATCAGCGACGCGGTGCGCCGGCACCTGGAGGGGGAAGTCGGCAATACGGCGAAGATTCACCTGATTTACAACGGGATTGATACCGGCCACTTTCGTCCCGGACCGCCCAGTCCGCAAGTACGGGCTGAGCTTGGAGCGAATGCAGGACAGTTCCTCATCGGCATGGTGGCCGCGCTGGTTCCCTGGAAGGGACATGACGTTTTCCTTCGGGCTGCCGCACAGATAGGCCGGAGAGCGCCCCAAGCTCGTTTCGTGATTGTGGGGGCGGACATTATGGGCGACCACCCGGGCTATTACGATAAGCTGCGCGCCTGCGCCCGCGACTTGGGTATTGAGGATATCGTCGCCTTCACCGGTCAACGGGCCGACATGCCGGAGGTCATGCGCGCCATTGACATTTTGATTCACCCGGCTGCCGGTGAGCCGTTCGGGCGAGTGGTTGCGGAGGCGATGAGCACAGCCAAGCCGGTTATCGGGGCAAACGATGCGGGCCCGGCCGAGATAATCGAGGACGGGGTTTCCGGGCTGCTTGTGTCGCCGGGCGATTCGACAGCGATGGCTGATGCGGCGCTCCGCCTAATGGCGGATGCCGACCTTCGCACCCGAATGGGCCGCGCGGCCCGCGACAGGATAGTACAGTATTTCTCCGGCGAGGTCCATGTGCAGGCGGTTCAACGTCTCTACCGCGCTTTGCAACGCTGAGCGGCAACCGTCGTGCGAAGACTCGGATACTGGTCAAGGTTTGGTGGTATGTGAACCATGCGCGTTGGCTACCTCGCCACTGTCCTGCGGACACCATACTCCGGCGTTGAGCGCTGCGTCGCCGAACTGGGGCGCGCGTTGCTCGAGTTCGACAGCGGGAACGAGTACGTCTTCTTCACCCCGCGGGATCTTCCGGCGGAGCAACTTGTTTGCTGGCAGCGGGCGATGATGAGGGCCGAGGCGGAAAATGACCTGCCATTCCGCCGGGTGCGCCGGGCGCCATTCAATAGCCGCTGGCGGGTGATGCGATTCCTGTGGAAACATATCGCGCTGCCCCGGCCCCGTATCCTGCACGATGAGAGGATTGACTTGCTCCATGCCCCTGCGTACGTTGCACCCAAAACATCGGTA
Organism: Candidatus Zipacnadia bacterium; assembly: GCA_029820875.1. The sequence continues at coordinate 7,633 of JALGUK010000115.1, read as the reverse complement.
CCGACCGTGCTGACCGTGTATGATGTTATCGCGTTGACTCACCCGAAGTTTTGCAAGCCGCTAAACCGTCTCCACTTCCGCTTTGCCCTTCCGGCCAGCGTGCGGGCAGCGACGCGCGTGATTGTGCCTTCTGAGGCAACGAAACGCGAGCTTTGTCGGACGACGGGCGTGCGGGAGGCGAATGTGCGGATTATCCCACCCGGGGTTTCAAGCGAGTTCCGAAGGGTGAGTAATGAGCAGACCATCTCCCGGGTTCGCAAGCGATACGGATTGGGCGAGCAAGATGAGCAGACCATCTCCCGGGTTCGCAAGCGATACGGATTGGGCGAGCAAGTTATCCTTTTCGTAGGGAATTTGGAGCCGAAAAAGGACGTCTCTACATTGCTGCGCGCATTTGCTCGGCTCAAGCGGCAAGGGCTTCGACATCAACTTGTCCTTGCGGGGGCGAAAAGGTGGCTGGCGGGCGATGTTCACCGTGCCATACAAGAACACCCTTTCCACGAGGATATTCGCGACATCGGACGTGTCTCCGGGGTGGACCTGCCGGCTCTTTACAGCCTTGCGGACGTCTTTGTCTTCCCATCCATCGTGGAGGGGTTCGGGTTGCCGCCGCTGGAGGCGATGGCCTGCGGCACGGCGGTCGTCACGTCGGACGCGGCGGCCGTGCTTGAGACTGTGGGTGATGCGGGACTTACGTTCCCTGTTGGTGATGATGCTGCACTCGCTGAAGCGGTAATACGAGTAACCGCCGATGAAGAATTGCGTAAGGAGCTTGTCGAACGTGGTATCGCTCGCGCCGCCCGGTTCACATGGGAGCAAGCGGCGAGAGAAACCGTCGCGGTATACCGGGAGGCATACGGTGGCTGACCAGGGTTCACCTCGAATCGCTTATATCCTCGACGAGTTCCCCTCTCTTTCTGAGACTTTCATCCTTCGGGAGCTTATTGCATTGCAGCGCCGGGGCCTTCAAATTGACATCTTCGCCATGAAGCCGCAGGCGACCGGCCCCGTACATGAAGAGGCGATGGATTTGGCAGCCCGCACAAATTATCGCCCCCCGGTGGTATCCGCGAAACTATGGGGAAGGCAGCTTCTGTGGCTGACACGTCGCCCTTGGCTGCAATTAGAAGCCTTTGCATGGGCTGCAGGACATCTACGGGAAGGTGTGCGTGCGTGGGCCGTCACAACAAGAATGGTATTGACCGCTGCGGACCTCGCATCGGAGTTGTGCAGGCGCGGAATACGGCACGTTCACGCTCAATTCGCCGGAAGGCCTGCAACGGTTGCATTGCTGGCGAGCCGCCTGGCCGGCACCACGTTCAGCTTTGCCGCGCACGCGCGAGATGTCTTTACCCCCGAGGCGCGACTGCTGCGGGAAAAGCTGGAGGCAGCCCGTTTCGTGGTCGCGTGCACCAACGCCGGGAAGGAAGCGCTTCTGGCGAGGGCAGGTGCCGGCTTCGCGGACAAGGTCAAGGTGGTTCATCACGGCCTCGACCTCTCGCAGTGGAACGTTCCGCGGCGGCCGGTTGTGCCACCGTTGATTCTCTCGATCGGGCGGCTTGTTCCCAAAAAGGGCTTTGACACGCTGCTGCGCGCTTGCAGGCTCCTTGCTGACACCGGAGTTTCGTTCCAGTGTGAAATCATCGGAGAAGGGCCATTACATGCCGCACTTTCGTCGCAAGTGGCGGAACTTGCGCTGAGCGACCGGATTACGCTGCGCGGAGCAGTCTCGCAGGACCAAGTGCGTGACGCACTCTCGATGGCGACGGTGTTTGCGCTGGCAAGTCGCGTCACAACGGAGGGAGACCGCGACGGTTTGCCGAATGTGTTGCTTGAGGCCATGGCGGCGCGGGTGCCCGTCGTGGCTACGGAAGTCGGCGGGATTCCGGAGGCGGTTGATGACAACCGCACCGGTCTGTTGGTCCCGCCGGATGACCCCGAAGCCTTGTCTGCAAGCCTGCGGGAGCTGCTCTTGCGGCCTGAACTTCGGGAGCGCCTCGCCGAAACAGGCCGGAGGCGCGTAGAGGCCGAGTTTGACGTCAACGCCAATGTAGCTCCGCTTTTCGCAATGTTTCAGGAGGCGATTCGCCGGTGAAGTGGCTGCCTGATAAATGCCGCGCAATGCGATATCGAGCCGTGGTGGCGGTGTTGGCTGTCCTTACGGTGCTCCCTGCATTCGGTGAGCAGGCTGCAATCCCGGTGGGGACGCTGAAACAAATGGCACAAGCCGCGCTTGATGGCGCCACCGCGGCGTTGGACGATGTCAAGGATGAGAGATCCAAGTACTTCGCTCTGGGCCAGGTCGTAATCCGTCTGGCTCGACTGGATATGGAGCATGCCCTGAAAATGGCCGAGTCCATCCCCTCGACTCGAGACCGCGGGTCGGCCCTCGGCGGGATCGCCGTTGTAATGGCTGGCACCGAGCCTGGCAAGGCGGTGAAGCTGGCGAAGTCGATTGATGACGAGTGGGTTCGATACAACTCCCTGGCCGAGATAGCAAGTGTCGCGGCGAAGAAGGACATTGATAAAGCACTTCAAATCGCCGCCCAAATCGAGCCGACGTACGAGCGCGGTGAGGGCCAGAGGCTTGTGGCGCTGGCGATTCTTGCGAAGAACCCCAAGCGGGCGATTGCAATCGTGCAGGCTATCGAAAACGAGGAGGCGCGCGCAAAGGCTAAGCGCGACCTGATAGCCGGTCTGGTAAACACTGACCTGCAGGCTGCTTGTGACCTCGCGGACAGCATCGAAGCGCCCGCCATAAAGGAGTATGCCATCTCCGTAATTGCTCCGGCCCTCGCCAAGAAGGAGCCGGAGGCGGGTTTTGCTCTCGCGGGTCGAATTGCCAGCCCTACGCTCCGTGCCTATGCCCGGTCCGCCGTCGCCAGTGCCATCGGGGAAACGGACCCAAAAAGCGCCCTGCAATTTGCTCTTAGAATCGAGAACATGCAGTTTCGCTCTATGGCCCTTCGCGACATATCCGCCAGCTTGGCCAAAACGAACGTGGAGGAAGCCATCGGGCTCGCTAATCGCATCAGCGACCCGCGCGAGAAGGCGCTTTCAATGGTCCGCATAGCGGCCGCGACGGGCGGGAGCGATAAACAGCGGGCGCTGGAACTGTTTAATACCGCCGTGGAGATTGCAAAGAGCATCACTAAGCCGGCTGATCGCCTCCTGGTCGCGCGGAACATCGGGATGGAGCTTGCGAAGATAGACTTTCCGGCTGCCGTTGCGGCGGTTGAGAAGCTGCTGCCGCCCTGTGAACGCTGGCGACCGATGGGGGATGCAGGGTATGGCCTATTAATTGTTGACCCCGAGCGGGCCGTTCAAGCGTTTAACAAGGGAATGGAGTTTGCCCAGGCCATTCAAGAGCCTTACGTTCGTGCCGACGCGCTGACGAGCCTTGGACAGTGGATGCTCGACGGTATCGCACTCGACAGCCACTGAGCGACGGAGCGACCTGCCGATGGACCAGCCGCCCATTGCCGAATCGCCGCAGGATACCGCTGTTCGCGGCACAGGGATTGTCCGCAACACGACGATTGTCGCCTCGTTCCTTCTGCTGGGGCGTTTCCTTGGGGCAATACGCGAGTTCATCCTCGGCCGTTTCCTCGGTACCACCCTGCCCGCCGACATCTACCGCCTCGGGGTTGATGTAGTTCTGCAAGACTTGTATGCGAAGGCCGAAAAGCTGCTGCAGCCCGTGTACATGCCTATCTTTGTGGAGCGCCAACGTGCAGGCGGCGACAGGGAGGCGTTCCGGTTTGCGAACGTCATCGGAACGGTGCAAGCCTTGACGCTTTTCGCGGTCGCAGCGGGCGGTTTTGTCTTGGCTCCACGGATTGTTGCGGGACTTAGCGGCCAGTACCCCGACCTGGCTCCGGGGACAGACGGGTTCCGCCTCGCAGTATTCTTCTTGCGGCTGATGTTCCCTGCGCTGGTGTTCTTCAGCATCTCGAACATCATGGAACTTACAATCCAGAGCTACCACCATTTCACCATCCCCGCGCTGGCGGAAGCTGTCAGGCGTATGATGCCGGTGCTGGGGATTGCGGCGGCGGTGTTGCTGCTTGCGCCCCCGGAGCCGGCGAGCGTTACCCGTATTCTTGGAGTCGCCGTGGTGTTGGGTGTTGCTTTCCGGTTCCTGCTGATGTTGCCCCGCTTGTGGCGGCAGTTGGAACTTGTGCGGCCGTCACTTGATTTCGGGAACCCGTATGTGCGCAAGGCAGCCGTGCTCGTGCTGCCTCTGATTGCAGGTGTGGCTTTTTCCTATCTACGGAATCTCCTCGAGGCCTGGTTCGCCTTCGGGGAGGGTGTGGGAGCGTTTGCGGCCCTCAAGTACGCGCGCAAGATCGTTGACGTGCCGTGGCAGATTCTCGGTCTGGCGGTCAGCTTCGTCATTTACCCCTACATCAGCGAGCTTGGGGCCGTTAAGGACCGTGATCGTCTCGCCGACACGCTGGTCTCGACGATTCGGGTCATGATGTTCGTGTTCGTGCCCACCACCATCTTCTTCCTCATCCTGGGTGAGCCGACGATTCGCGTGGCGTTCCAGGGCGTCGAATTCGACGAGGCTTCCGTGCAGCTTACCTACTCGGCGCTCCCGTGGTACCTCCTCGGAGTGGTGTTTTTCGCAATCGAGGACCCGATGATTAAGTGGTATTTCGCGCTCTCAGACACCAAGACCCCCGTGATACTGGGGATTGCCGGGGATTTCATGTGGTTCGGGATTGCCTATGTCGGCGTACGGCAGCTTGGCCTCGGGCTGTCAGCCCTCGCATTCGCCATGTCGGGTTCAAAAGCATTGAAGGTCATTGTTCTTCTCATCATTTTGAGGCCCCGACTCGGCGAAATCAAGAAAGAGCGGGTATTTCCATTCCTCGGTAAGCTTACCCTGGCAAGTGCGATAATGGGGGCTGTCCTTTCGCTGGCCGCACGGACTCTCCCGGCCCTTATACCCTTCGGCGGTTTGTTGGGCCATGCGGCCAACCTCTTCGGCTGCGGCGTTATTGCATTTGTCAGTTACGTTCCGGTCAGTTTTCTGCTAAGGATTGACGAGTGCTCGCTGGTGGCCGAGAAAATTCGCGCGAAGCTGAGGAGATGACATGCGAAGAATCCGCGTCACGCAGGTGCTGGAGGCGACCGTCGGCGGCACGGGCAAGCACCTGCGCTACCTGGCGACACGTCTTGACCCTGCCCGCTTCGAGGTCAGCGTGATATGCTCCCTGCAGCGCGACCCGGCTTACGGCGAGGCCGTCCAGCAGATGAGGGATGCAGGCGCACGGGTTGAAATCGTGCCCATGATGCGGCAGATTTCGCCTCTGGCGGACTGGCACGCCTACTGGGAGATTCGCAGGCTTCTGCGGCGCTTGCAGCCGGACATAGTCCATGCCCACAGTTCCAAGGCGGGATTCATCGCACGATTGGCCGCTCGCGCTGTGGGAGTGAAGGCGATACTGTATACGCCTCACTGCTTTGCGTTTCAGATGGAAGCCAACCCGCTGCAACTGATGACTTATAGGCGTCTGGAGCGAATCGCAGGCAAGTGGACTACGCGTCTTATCGCGGTGTCCTCTGAAGAGCGGAGGCTTGCGCTGAAAGCGGGGATTTGCCCGGAGGAACGGATAGTACTGCTGCCCAACGGACTGGATCTGCACGAGCTGGACGACCAGCTTCCCCGCGAACAGGCGCGGCGTGAACTGGGTATCGGTCCCCGGCAACTCGTCGTTGGCGCCGTCGGCCGTCTCTGCGCGCAGAAGGCGCCGCAGGACTTCATTCATGCCGCCGCGGAGGTCGCACTGGAACGAGGAGACATCCGTTTCGAATCCATGCGCCGTCTGGCGTCGTCTTACGGCCGGGAGCTGATAGTCTTTACAGGGCAGCGGCCGGACGCGGTTCGCCTGTACTCGGCGTTTGACGTGTTCGTAGTTTGTTCCCATTGGGAAGGTTGTCCGTACAGCGCTCTTGAGGCCGGCGCAAGCGGGTTGCCTATCGTGTCAACGGCTGTCGGAGGCATGCCGGACATCGTGGTGGACGGGATGACGGGTTTGCTTGTCCCTCCGCGTCGCCCGGAGCATCTCGCGCGCGCCATAATTAACATTTTCGGTAACGCCGATCGCAGAGAGGCCATGGGGCAGACCGGGCGCGAGCGGATTCGCGACCAGTTCAACCTGGAGCGGCATATCAAGCAGGTGCAGGACCTTTACGAAGAGGTGGCGGGTTGAGCAAGTGTTGTGCAGTGCGCCTGGGGCTTACGGATTTCGCGTGGACCGAGGCGTTGCAGCAGAGACTGGTCAAGGCGCGCATACACGGCCTGGTGCCGGATGTGATTTTACTGACCTCCCACCGGCCGGTAATAACTGTGGGGCGCTCCGGCGGGCTTGAGGACCTGCTGTATCCTGAGGAGGAGCTTCGCGCGCGTGGCATCGCCGTCTGCGAGACCCGGCGCGGCGGCCGAGCGACGTACCACGGCCCGGGGCAACTGGTTGTTTATCCCATCCTGGACCTCAAGATGCTCCGGCGCGATGTTCACTGGTACATTACCGCTCTCGAAACGGCGACCGTGGCCTTACTGGCTGAGCTGGGAATCGCGGCTACCGGTGAGAAAATGCAAAGGGGGGTCTGGGCAGACGGGAAAAAGCTCGCTTCCATCGGCATCGCGGTCCGCAGGTGGGTGACCAGTCACGGACTCGCGCTGAACGTCGCCGACGACCTCGCCGATTTCGAGCTGCTCATCCCTTGCGGCTTGCAAGGTGTGGAGATGACTTCCGTCGAGGGGGAGACAGGCTGCATCCCGGACCGGCATACGCTGGAGAATGCGCTTGTGCGACATCTCGGCGAGACTTTAGGGATAGATATGGAGTTCCGCTCGCGCCGCTGGCTTGCACGCATTGTCGGCGACGGAACAAAAGTGCATGGGCAAGCGATTGTAACTACACATGGAGGTCCAAGTCTTGGCTGAAGGTGGAAACGATGCGCCGGGTATGGAGCGACTCACGCGGGCCGCTCACATAGTGGGATGGGTAGCCGTGCTCGGCTTGGCGGCGGCTTTACTGCACCCGGGGTGCTATATACTTCTCCAGGCGCGTCTTCTTCTCGGAGCGGCCGTGGTGGTGCTGTGGGTAGTTGCGGCTACAGGCCGACAGGATTGGCTTTCCTCCTTGCCGGGTCGCCTGACAATGACCGGCTTGCTGGTCATCATCTTCGATTGGACCCGCGGCGTTTCAGCGGCGAGCTTCAAATTGACTGCACTTGAAGTGGCACCGTCGTGGAGTATCATTCCGCTGGTCGTCTTGGTCGCCGCTTGGTTGGTTGAGGTCGTGTGGGGGCGGTCCAGCCACCGCTCCGCCGGAGTATTCCCGCCCGCTGTGATACTTTCGGCGGCACTGGTGATTATAGTTGCGCTTATATGCTTCCCGCTCTTCGGGTTCCGCTTTGATGTTGGAGCGGATACATTTGCGAGCTTGATTGTGACGGCCCTTCAATACGTGGGTATCGCCTTAGCCGGCATGGAGATATTCGGCCGAGGGGCGCCTCGATGGGCCGTTGTGATGCTTGGTCTGCTGTTAGCGGCGAAAGTGGTTCTTTCCACCGCATTTCCTGGATAACGGTGGGGGAGAGGCGTGCAACAGAAGTT
>JALGUK010000114.1 GCA_029820875.1 Candidatus Zipacnadia bacterium | reverse complement strand
TGTCGAAGGGCACAAGCCCGAATACGAGACGATAGGCGTATTCGGCGGCATGTGCCTCAATGACAACATCGAATCCATCACCAAGTGCAACGATATATGTAACCGCGCGGGCATGGACACCATCTCCACAGGCGCCACGGTCGCCTTCGCCATCGAATGTTATGAGAACGGCTTGTTGACCAAGGAGGATACTGGCGGCCTGGAGTTGACCTGGGGCAATCATGCGGCAATCGTGGCGGTCACCGAGCAGATGGCCAAGGGCGAGGGGTTCGGCGGCGAGATTCTCGGCAACGGAGCGCGGGCGGCGGCGTCCAAGATAGGCAAGGATGCCGAAAAGTACGCTATGCACGTGCAGGGCGAGGAGCTTCCGATGCACGACCCTCGCTGCAATCCGGGTCTTGGGGCCAGCTACCTGACCGACGCGACGCCCGCCCGGCACACTCAGACCGGCTCGTGGTTTGATGAGGCGGACTTCATCGCGCCTGACCTCGGACATAAGCACATCGAAGACAAGTATCAATATAGCGGCAAGGGGCCGACCGCACGGCGGGTCGGCAACTGGAATCACTGTATAAATCTCACCGGTGTGTGCGAATTCGGGTGGACCATCGCCCCGGCGCCTGCGATGGCCGAGTTCCTCAACGCCGCAATGGGCACCAATTGGGACCTGGAGGATGTCCTGTTGCGTGGCGAGCGCGCCGCCAACATGCGCATCGCCTTCAACGTGCGGGAAGGCCTCCTTAACGTGAATTTCAGGATTCCGCCGCGGGTCATCGGCATCCCGCCCCTCAGCGACGGGCCGCTTAAGGGTGTTACAGTAGACAACATGACCGAGATTCGCGAGTTCTACGAGGAGATGGGTTGGAACCCGGAGACGGGGATACCCACCAAGAAAAGGCTGCTCGAGCTGGGGCTGGATGAAGCCGCGGCGGCGCTCCATGGAGAGTAAGCTTGTCCGGCATGTGAACTGCCTGCGCCTGACCGTTTGATGTTCCTCGGGCGACTGTGTCGTCCGAGTTGAATTGACAGCGATGCTGAGGTGAGCTGAAGTTGCCGACCTTCCATGATTCATTCGTCACGCAGACTCGGGACCAGACCGAGGCGGTTGACATAACCCGGAACGTCAATCACGTTGTCGGAGCAAGCGGCATAGAGAATGGAATCGCGCTGATTTCCGTCCCTCATGCTACGGCCGGGGTGTACGTCAATGAGAACGAGGAGGGCCTGGTCAGTGACATCGTGAGGGTCGTCCGCGAGATGTTTTTCCAGCGCTCGGATTACCAGCACGACAGGATTGACAACAATGCGGCCGCTCACGTGGCCAGTGCTGTTCTCGGAGCATCTTTGCCCCTTCCCGTGGCACACGGCGGGCTGGTCCTTGGCAGATGGCAGCGCGTGTTTCTAATGGAGCTGGACGGGCCGCGGTCCCGAACCGTTGACGTGACCATAGTCGGCGAGGCATAGAGCGGATGCGGGCCGTCATCGTTGACGGGGATGAATGTACAAGGCCGCAAATGCTAACATTCACATTCCCAAAGTTGCCGGTTTTCCTCTTCTCCCGGTCCCTGGCTGAGTCATTCCCCAGCTCCCGAAACCGGCACCGCCGCACATACGGAATGCCCGCACTCCTGTAAGCTTGCCGCACATCAGCCTGGCTGCCCTTTCCAGTGCGGCAGATGTCGCGGGTAGTCAGGCCGCCATAATAACACAGGAGGGAGCAAACTGAGACCAGACAAACTGCTTATGATTCCTGGGCCGTCGCCGGTTCCCAGCCGAGTTTTGCAGGCGCTCTCGAGGCCGATGATTGGCCATCGGACCTCGGAGTTCCGTGCACTGATGAAAGAGGTGACAGACGGCCTCAAGAGGGTCTTTCAAACGGACAATGATGTCATTATCCTCAGCTCGTCGGGCACCGGCGCCATGGAAGCGGCCGTTGCCAACATGATAAATCCCGGAGACCGGGTGCTAGTCGTTACTGTCGGGCGCTTCGGCGAGCGGTGGGTGAAGCTGGCCAGCGTGTACGGCGCGGCGGTCGAACGGCTTGACTTTGAGTGGGGACAAGCCGCAGACCCGGATGTGCTCAGAGAGCGGCTGCAGCGTCCGGACGCGGAGGATATCCGCGCCGTCCTGTTTACTCAGAACGAGACGTCGACAGGCATCTGCAACGATGTCCAGGCACTGGCTGCGGTGGTGCGGGAGCACGGTGCCCTGGCGATAGTGGATGCCATCAGCGGACTTCTGGCGATTGACCTGCGAACCGATGAATGGGGGGTTGACGTGGTGGTGAGCGGTTCGCAGAAGGCATTCATGCTGCCACCGGGTCTCGGCTTCTTGAGTGTCAGTCCGCGGGCATGGGACGTTGTCGAAAAGTGCTCTCAGCCGCGTTTTTATTTCGACCTGACGGCTGCGCGCCGGTCGCTTGAGGACAACCAGACCCCTTACACCCCGGCTGTCAGCCTCTTCTTCGGCCTGCACGAGGCCTTGGCGATGGTGCTTGAGGAGGGTCTGGAGAACGTTTACGCGCGTCACGCTCGCCTTGCACGCGCCGTGCGGGCGGCAGTAGGCGCGCTGGGCCTTAAGCTCTTCGCAGACCCGGCTCACGCATCCAATGTTGTCACCGCCGTAGACATACCGCAGGGGATTGACGGAGCCGCGCTCTTGAACATGATGAATAACGGCTATGACATCACGATTGCAGGCGGGCAAGGGCCTCTGAAGGGGAGAATATTCCGCATCGGGCATGTTGGTTATGTCTTCGAGCGGGACATCCTCGCGACCATCGCCGCCTTAGAGCTGTCGCTGCGGCGCGCAGGTATGCCTGTAGAGCTTGGGACCGGTGTCGCGGCGGCACAGAAGGAGTTGGAAGTTTGATGCCCACGAAGATTCTTGTCGCGGATTCCCTGGCCGAGGACGGGCTTGCCATTTTGCGCACGGCTGGGGATGTTGAAGCGTTTTCCGGCCTGAGCGAGGAGGATCTGATAGCCCGGATTGCCGACGCGGACGCTCTGGTCGTCCGCAGCGGCACAACGGTCACCCGCGCGGCTATTGATGCCGCCCGGCGGCTCCGAATCATCGCACGCGCTGGTGTCGGTGTGGACAACATTGACCTTGATGCCGCAACCGAGCGCGGAATCATCGTAGTCAACTCGCCTTCGGGCAACACCATCGCGGCGGCTGAGCATGCTATCGCCATGCTCCTGGCGTTGGCCCGCAACATTCCGCAGGCCCATGCGTCGCTGAAGCAGGGCAAGTGGGAGCGGAGCAAGTTCGTCGGGGTGGAAGTGCTGAACAAGACTCTCGGGATAATCGGCATCGGCAGAATCGGTTCCGAGGTCGCCCGACGGGCCCGCGGGTTGGGGATGAAGGTAATCGGTTGCGATCCGTTCGTCTCCGACGAAACCGCCGAGCGCCTCGGCGTGCATCGGATGGAGCTTGAGGAGCTCCTGCAGACCTCGGACTTCATAAGTCTGCATACACCCAGGACTCCGCAGACGGAGAAGCTGCTGGACGCCCGAACGCTGGCGAAGGCCAAGCCGGGCGTGCGCATCATCAACTGCGCCCGCGGCGGGATTCTCGACGAAGAAGCGCTTTGCGAGGCCATAAAGTCCGGTCATGTGGCCGGCGCGGCGCTAGACGTATTCGAGCAGGAGCCGCCTGAGTGCAAGGAACTGCTCTCCCTCCCCCAGGTGATAGCGACACCGCACCTGGGAGCATCTACTCGTGAGGCGCAGATTAACGTTGCTACTGATGTGGCGCAGCAGGTTGTGGACGTGCTGGCGGGCCGCCTGCCGCGCACTCCTGTCAACCTGCCGCCGCTTTCCCCCGAGGCTTATGCCGAGGTCGAGCCATACCTTGACCTTGCTCAGCGGATGGGTTATCTCCAAGCCTGCATAATGGACGGCGCCCCCGGCAGCGTAAAACTGTTCTATGGCGGCTCCCTGGCCGAATGCGAATGTGAGCCGATTACACTTGCTTTCCTGAAGGGGTTCCTGCAGCCTTTGCTCGGAAGTCCCGTAAGCTATGTCAATGCCCGCGCTCTCACCGACCAGCGGGGCATTCGTGTTCTGGAAGAGAGGTCGCCCGCCTCGGCAGACTACGCTGCGCACTTCAGCGCGCAGGTGGAAGCGGAACGGGGCGCGCATTGGATAGTAGGCGCGGTCTTCCGCGGCCGGGATATGCGGATAATAAACATGGACGGTGACCGTATAGATGTAGTCCCCCGAGGGGTGGTGGTTTTCACGCGGCAGCAGGACAGGCCCGGGGTCATCGGAGAGATAGGGGCAATCCTCGGGCGCGCCAAGGTCAACATCAGCGGTTTGCAGGTGGGCCGCGGGAACGTGCCTGGAGAAGGAATCATCGCCTTGAGCCTGGATTCGCTGGTCTCGAACGATGTACTGCGCGAAATCGAAGGTGTCGCCGGGGTCGGGCCGTGCTGGCTGGTCGACTTCGAGCAGGCGGCAACGCTGACGTCATCGGATGACAGTGACACGAAAGGTTAGACACTTATGCGGATTCTGGTCACCAACGATGATGGAATCCATGCCGACAGCATCCTGGCCCTTGCTGATGCGCTCAACGATATCGCAACTGTAACCATTGTCGCTCCTGACCGCGAGCGCAGCGCCACGGGACACGCCATCACGCTGCACAAGCCGTTGCGGGTCAATCGCGTCAGCCTCAACTGCGCCTCGGAGGCGTACAGCACCAACGGAACCCCCGCTGATTGCGTGTTACTCGGTGTGTCAGAGGTGATGGCGGAGCGTCCTGATTGCGTCGTCGCAGGAATCAACCGTGGCCCGAACCTCGGCGAGGACCTGATGTACTCCGGCACTGTCTCGGCGGCGATGGAGGCTGCACTCAACGGCGTCCCGGCCTTTGCAGTCTCTGTTACGGACTACCAGGCGACGGATTTCGACGCCGCCGCTCGATTTGCGGCTAACCTGGCATTGAAGGTCGTGGCGGCCGGCCTGCCGGAGGAGTCATTCCTCAATGTGAACGTACCGAATCTGCCTGAAAGCCGGATTCGAGGAGCGAAGGTCACGACTCTGGGACGCCGCAGGTATACGGGACACATCGAGAAGCGCACGGATCCGCGCGGGCGCACGTACTACTGGCTCGGAGGCGACCCCACCATAACGGAAGCCAAAGACGGGACCGACGTAGCGGCTGTCGCCGATGGATATATATCCGTCACCCCGTTGCATATTGACCTGACTGACCTCGCGTTGATGGACACGGTACGCCGGCTGCTGGAGTGAGGGAAGTTGGGAGGACAAGAGGCGGGCGGCCGATTCGTCCCCGCATACCAGAAACTGCGCGAGTCCGGCGAACTCTCGGCACGTGTCGCCCAGGCCCGCAGCCTCCTTTCGCCCTGTGTGGTCTGCCCCCGGGAGTGCAAAGTGGACCGTCTCGCCGGCCAGGTGGGTTACTGTAACGCCGGCGGGCAGCCGATGGTCTCGAGCTTCAATGCCCACTTCGGCGAGGAAGCCCCGCTTGTCGGCACTTACGGTTCCGGGACCATCTTCATGACCCACTGCAGTCTCCGGTGTGTTTTCTGCCAGAATTACGATATAAGCTGCATGGGGCACGGCACGCAAGCCAGCCCGACATCGCCCGTATCATGTTGCGGCTCCAGCAGGCGGGCTGCCACAACATTAACCTCGTGACCCCCACCCATTACATGCCCCAGCTTGTTGAGGCCGTTGCCATCGCAGCGCAGCAGGGGCTGAATGTGCCGCTCGTGTATAATTGCGGCGGATATGAGTCCGTTGCAACCCTGCGGCTGCTCGAAGGAATAGTTGACATCTACATGCCCGACTTCAAGTACACACAGTCTGGCCCCGCCCGGGAACTTTCCCATGCGCCGGACTACCCCGATGTGGCGAAGGCCGCCCTCAAGGAGGACCTGGTGATAGACGATTCCGGAATCGCCTTGCGCGGGCTGTTGGTCCGTCACTTGGTGCTCCCCAACGGGTTGGCCGGCACAGCGGAGGCGATGCGCTTTCTCGCTGAGGAGGTCTCCCCCGACACTTACGTCAACGTGATGGCCCAATACCGCCCTTGCTATCAGGCGAACAAGCACCCCGATATAAACAGGCCGATTACCGCGCGGGAGTACCGCCAGGCCGTCGAGGCCGCCACTGGCGCCGGGCTGCACCGGCTCGACAACCGGGTTGGCAGACGCCGGATTGTGTGGTAATCTGTAGGAGCTGCACAGTGATGAGCGGTAAGCGCTCCGGTCCGGACTCGCGACTTGAGAATACGACCGATGAGATGATAAATGAGGAGCAGTTTCAGTGATTCGAGGCGTT
>JALGUK010000113.1 GCA_029820875.1 Candidatus Zipacnadia bacterium | reverse complement strand
TGCGCCCGTCCGGTCCTCGGCGACGAAGGCGCCGCATTTCCCGCAGCAGCGCAGCGTGCCTGTCGCGCAGTGTTTGAATTCGTGCCCCCACCCGTCTGCAGCGTTCGCGAGCGGCCAGGTAAGCCGTGCGAAGCTCCCGGACGGCTTCATTGCGCCTGCTGAGGATATCTGCGACCTCATCCGGCTTCCGGGCCAGTTCGAGTTGCCATAGAAGAGCCATCGCCTCCCCCATCATCCGTCGCCAGCGGCGGGCAAACTCGTCGGCCGTGACCACCGGCTTGCCGAATGCTGCCGCCAGGTGCGGCGGCAGGCGGAACTTCTGCTTCACCCCGGCAAGCGAGTCCCAGGTGGCGTGGTGTAGGCGTACAATCGGATGGAGTTCCAGCCGCTCTCCCGCATCGGCCAATTCCCGGACCATGCGTTGTGTCAGACGCACGTACTCTGAAGCGCCTTCGTGCAGAAGCATCGCGCCCTCGCGGCAGAACATCGTCGGGAGAGCCACTGCCTTGCCGACAAGCGTCGCCGCGGAGCCGAATTCCTGCTCGATGGCCTCGGCCAGGTCATAGCGGGATTGAATCGGCCGCTCAAGCTCGGTCTCCGCCGCCTCGTCGGGAAGCTCAACAATCAGCCGCGGCCCCAAAATCCGAAGCGTGCCACGACCGCGCATGGGCAGGACCAGGTCAAAAGGAATCGCCCCTTCGCCGAACTTGTCCAGTGTGTAAATGCCAGTGCCGGCGACCACGCGGTCATAAGCTTCGCGCCACCGGGAGGCCGTTTGAGGGGCGAGATATCGGTCCAGCACGTCGAAGCGGGGTAGGAGACACGTTTCGCGATTGAAACGGAAGTATTCGATTGAGGAGGTCACGATAAGCAGACAGGGCGGTCGTTGCAGTAGAATCTCGTGAAACCGCAGCAACAGCGCCTTGTACAGTTCGCTGAGGCTCGCGCCGGGGTCCTGCTCGAGAATTCGCTCGGCTGTCGCCTGTATCTGTGAGAGGAGGAAGTCTGCTCGTTCCGAAACACTCGAATCGGCAATGAAGCGGACGCTGTGCTCAAACGCCCACTGTACCAATTGCAGGAGAGCGTCGCTGACCTCTTGAATCTCAACGTCCCTGGCCACCATGTCCCCGCCGGAGGTGCAGGCAATCCCACGCCAGCCGAAAGCCTGCGTGTACTCCCTGAAGAATGCGTCCCGACCGTCGGGATGTTGAGCGGCGAGGCGGTGGATCGGTACGCCGGCGGTGGTGAGGGCCGTGCGTTCGATGGGCACCTCCCCGCCGAAGAGCGCCGATGCTTCCCCGATAGCCGCCCACAGTTCGTGAGTGACGCCCATATCATGGCCCAGAATTTCAAAGCGCTGCCTGCGGGGCACGGGACCGTGGGTCTTGCTGAAGTAATCCGCGTCGTGGACGCCTGCGATAATCCGCAATTCGGGTGCGTAACGTTTCAACGCAATGCAAAGCAGCGCCTTGACGGGCTCATCCCAGAAAACAGTCTGGCCGAAAGCGATTAGGGGAACACCACGCTGCCGAAGGTGTTGCAGGCAGGGCTGGACTGTTTCGTGGAATTGCAGGTCTGGTCGAGGCTCTACAAGAGGTTCTGTGGTCTGTACGTTACGCTTCACGGCGTCGCTTTCCTCGTAGCACTCTGCCTGGGCGAAAACCTATTAAATGTATCGCGAATACTCCGCGAGCTCCCAGTCCGTGACGCTTTGGCGAAATCGCCGGACCTCCGCGCGTTTCAGGCTGATAAACGTGTCAATCAGCTGATTCCCCATCGCTGCGCGCAAAAGCTCGCTCCGATCTAACAGTTCCAGCGCCTCATCCAACCCTGTCGGAAGAGCCTGGCCCCGCTCGGGCGTTTCGTAGGCATCTGCGCACAGCGGCGCGGGTGGTTCCAGCCCCTGCCCTCGTCCCGCCATGCCTGTGGCTATCGCCGCCGCCATCATCAAGTATGGATTGGCATCCGCACCGGCGATTCGGTTCTCAATCCGCACTCCCATCTCGCCGTCGGTCACCAATCGTAATGCAACAGTGCGGTTGTCGCCGCCCCAACAGATGGACAAGGGCTTTGGCCCGCGCAATTCCGTGCGCTTGTACGAGTTGACGGTCGGCAGGTAGATGGCAGCGGCTTCGCGCGCGAAGGCGATCTGGCCCGCAAGGAACTGCAGGCAGGCGTCCGAGGGCTGATTTGGCGCCTCCGGTGAGGAAAGAATAGACTCGCCGGTTGCGGCGTCGCAGATGGACTGGTGCAGGTGAAACCCATTGCCGCTGAACTCGGTGAACGGCTTCGCCATGAAGGTCGCGCGCAGGCCGGCCTGTCCGGTGACCTCCTTGACCGCATTGCGGAAGACAAAGGCGGTGTCCGCACTCGCCATGGCCCTTGCGGGCGAGAGGTTGATTTCAAACTGCCCAGGCCCGTCCTCCGGGTGGAAGCCCTCCACCTTTATCCCCATCCCGGGCAGCAGCCTCATCAGACGCATGAGCGCTCTTTGTTCTTCATCACCGAGCATCATTCGGAAGCATTGCTTGCCCGGAGGGAGAGGTTCCCATTCCTCCTCGGGGAGGACATAAAACTCGAGCTCCGCACCGACCAACAGCTCCTCACTCTTGTCGAGCGTACTCTCGAGCACACGGCGCAACACAAACCGTGGCGCTATTTCTATCGGTTCGCCGTCGGTCGTTTCCAGGTCGGCCAGCACACGCGCCGTTGCCGCCTCATAGGGGACCACATGAAGCGTGGAAACGTCGGGACGGGCCACCATATCCGGCCAGCCGTGCCGGGCGAAACTGTGGTCAACTTCCACGGATTCCCCTCGCAGGTCCATGAACAGGGGAGCGGTGCTGAAGCGGAGTCCGCGCTGAAGGACCTGCTCGAAGCTCTCTCTGCTGACCCGCTTGCCGCGGGCGAGGCCGTGCAAATCGCACCACTCGACACGCACGGTACGGATGGCATTATCGTCCAGGAGCTTTAAGGGGTTAGTCCGTGTCACTCCCATGTCCGCTTCTCCTGTTTCAACCAGCATTCAGCCACCCCGCGACGGCTGTTGACATTGCTTTGATAAAAGTCCGTGATAGCTGGTGAAAGGTGTCTGATACAACTACCGGGGCATCCGCCGCTTGAGCAAAATTTCCTTACTTGCCGGCAACGTCAACTAATTCACGATCCGTTGCGATTTGACCTTCATTGATATCATGTTTCCAGGGAGGCAAAGGGCGGCCTGGAGAGCCTAACGAGCGGCATACATTCGGCGGGCGAGCGCTCGTGCGCGCCGCAGAGGCTCAGGAGTGCGAAACCGTCGCACGGCCGAGAGCGCGATGGAAACCGCCGTCGGGATGTCCATTCTATGCCCCGGGCTTACAAACAGAGGTCCGACTCCGCTGCGGACGCGCACAGCCATGCCTACCGGTTCTCCATCGAGCCATATTACCTCCGCGTCACCCCGCCTGGGACCAGGCTCGTCGAACTCCCCGCAAAGCGCCTCCTCCGCGCAACCGACCGTGGGGATGTCAAGAAGCACTCCGATGTGTGAGGCGAGGCCGAAACGCCGCGGATGGGCGAGTCCGTGCCCGTTGATGATTGCAACTGATGGAAGGGCCTCGAGCATCTCAATGGCTGCAATCAGGGCCGGTCCCACGGCATAGGCAAGCAGACCGGGCATATAGGGCATCGGTATCGTAGCCGAAGCCACCTTGCTCTCGAGGACGTGAAAGTCGGGCAGATGCATTACCAGCGCCGCTGCAGTGGCGTCCGGCTCGCCCTCCCGCATCGCCGCGAACACCCCCGCGACCGTGTCAAACGGCCCTTTCGGCGGATTTAGGACGACCTTCTCACGAAGCTGTTCCTGCAGACGGGCGGCATCTTCGGGGTTTACGTTCCAGGGATGTAATATCCGCATGGCTTGCCTCGGATAGGTCCCGGCCTGCTGTATAACAACCTCAGCGGCGGGAATGGCGCTGCGTGACGGTTGCAAACACGCATCAGGTGGATTTGTGGCTGGACGCGAGCTGTATAAGCTCGCCGGTCTCGATGTAGTAGACGCGCTCGGCGACATTCGTTGCATGGTCCGCGATGCGCTCGAGGTAACGCGCGACAAGGAGCAGGTAGGTGGCCTGTTTGACTAGCGCCGGGTCCTTGCGCATGAAGTCCATCAGCTCGTCCAGCAGGGAGTACCAGAGCTTGTCTACCTGGTCATCCTCCTGGCAAACCTTCTTTGCCAGCTCTACGTCACCCTGCACGAACGCCTTCAGCACGTCACGGATCATAAGCTCCGTCAGCTCGGCCATGCGCGGGATGTCCTCAAGAGGTTTAAAGAACGGTTCGGTGCTCAGAACCTTCGCGGTGCGAGCGATGTCCACCGCATAGTCGCCGATTCGTTCGAGGTCGGCAATCATCTTCAGCGCGGTTCCAATCAGGCGCAGGTCCTTCGCCATAGGCTGCTGGAGCGCCAGAAGCCTCATAGCTGTCTGTTCGATGGCGAGGTCGAGGTCGTCGGCGATGTCGTCCTTGCGAATCACCTCGTCGGCCAGCTTATTGTCTTGATTCACCAAGGCGCGCATGGACTCGGCGACCATCGCCTCCACAAAGCTCCCCAGCTTCAGCACATCGCGTTGAAGGTTTGATATCTGCGCTTGAAAATGCACTCGGAGCGTGGTCATGATGTCCCCCTATCCGAACCGTCCGCGGACATAATCGTCTGTCCGCTGGTCCCGGGGATTTTCGAATATCTGGATGGTCGGGCCGAACTCCACGAGCTCACCCATCAGGAAGAAGCCTGTCCTGTCCGAAACCCGCGAGGCCTGGTACATGTTGTGGGTGACGATGACAATTGTATACTTCTTTTTCAGTTCCATCATCAGTTCCTCGATCTTGAACGTGGAAATCGGGTCGAGAGCCGAACAAGGCTCGTCCATCAGCACGACCTCCGGCTCTACGGCCAGAACGCGCGCAATGCAGAGCCGTTGTTGTTGTCCGCCGGAAAGCTGCATCGCGGAGTCACGGAGCTTATCGGATACTTCATCCCACAGGGCCGCATCTCTGAGGCTCTTTTCAACAAGCTCGGCGAGCGTATGCCTGTCGCGGACGCCCTGCAACCGCGGGCCGTATGCGACGTTGTCGAACACGGACATGGGAAAGGGGTTGGGATGCTGGAAGACCATTCCAACGCGCTTCCGAAGCTCAACTGCGTCCACCGACTTGTGATAGATGTCCTTGCCGTCCAGCATCACCTGTCCTGTCACACGTGCCCCGTCTATCACGTCATTCATGCGATTAAGACACCTCAAGAACGACGATTTTCCACAGCCGGAGGGGCCGATAAGTGCCGTAATCTTGTTGGGCGCGATACTTATATTAATACTCTTGAGCGCGTGGAAACCCCCGTAGAACAAATTCAGGTCCCGCGTTTCCATCTTTATACTCTCAACCGATGCAGCGATGGCCGCAACCTCGGCTTGTTCCTGACCAGCCACATCTACCACCGTTTCTTTCTTCTCAGATGTGCGCGGAGCAATGCGGCGACGCCGTTTACCAGCAATACCAGCAGCAGCAACACCGTTGCAGTGCCCCACGTCACCCGCTCGGGGGGATTGGGAAGCTGCGTTGAAACGGCGTACAGATGATAGGGCAACGCCATCGTCGGCTGGAACGGTGACCTCGGCAGCGGCCCGAAGTAGGTGGCCGCCGTAATCGTCTGCCACCTGGTCGCTCCAAGCGCCAGACTCGCCTCCCGAAGTCCCTGCGGTACCGATAGCAACGCCTCCTCCGAGGCCGTGATGACCAGTGGGAGGACCAGCAGCGCCAGCGTGCAACACCCGGCTGCGACGCTGGTGCCGAACCCGAACAAAACGCAGAAGACAGCCAGGCCGAAAAGGCCGTACACTACCGATGGGACGCCCGCCAGGTTGACGACCGCAAGCCGCACAAGTCTAAGCAGAGGGCCGTGGCGGGCATACTCGGTCAGGTAGATGGCACAAAGCACGCCCAGGGGGAGGGCGATAATCACAGTGCCTGTCACCAGGTAGACCGTACCCACTATCGCCGGATAGATGCCGCCCTCCCGCATGCCTTTTCTGGGCATCTCGGTGAGAAATGCCCAATCTATGGATCCAATCCCCTTGCTGACGACAAAGTACAGCACCACAACCACCGGAATCAGCACAAACAGCGTGCTTCCGGCCAAAAGCGCAAAGGCGATCTTCTGCTTGATGCGTTCACTCACCGTTGCTTACCCTCTTTGGGCCGCCCCGCGATGCAGGACAATATCAGCAATAAGCGTGAGGATGAAAGTGGCCAGCAGAAGCAATACGCCGATCGCAAAAAGCGCGTGGTAGTGGGCTGAGCCGTGCGCGACCTCGCCCATTTCAGCGGCGATCGTGGCCGTCATAGTTCGCACAGACGACAGCATCGCCTTCGCGAGGCCGCCGTGGGGAATGACTGCGGCGTTTCCGGTCACCATCAGTACGGTCATCGTCTCTCCGATCGCGCGCCCGATACCGAGCATAATCGCCGCCACGATACCTGAGCGCGCAGCCGGAAGCGTCACGCGGTGGATGGTCTGCCATTCGGTCGCGCCGAGCGCCCACGACCCACGTCGGTAGTCCACTGGCACCGCCCGTATGGCGTCCTCCGAGACCGAGACGATTGTCGGGAGAGCCATGAAGGCGAGAGCGATGGCCCCGGTCAGGGCCGTCATGCCGGTCGGGAGATTGAACAGGCTTTGGAGCCGCGGCGCCAGAAGTTCCAGGGCGACAAACCCGATGACCACTGATGGGACAGCGGCCAGAAGCTCAACAAGCGGCTTGAGGATTTCCCTGGCCCACGGCGGAGCGACCTCCGCAATGTAAGTCGCGCAGGCCACCCCGACCGGCACCGCAATCACAAGCGCACCGAAAGTCACAAGCAGTGACCCGCAAATCAGGGGCAGCAAGCCGAATAGGGGAGGGTGAGATATCGGGTACCATTGGCGACCGGTGAGCAGGTCCTTTACATCGGTGGTCCTCAGAACCGGCGCTGCGTTCCAGATAAGGAACACAAAGAGCAGGGCAAGGATGAGAATCGCTGTCATCGCACTGGTCCGGATAAAGCCCTCGATAAGCCACTCACGGATACGGCGACCACTGAAACCGGATTTGCGGGGTGCGCCGACGCCCGTCCCGTCGCGCTTGGTTCCCGATTGCTCGGTCTGGGGCACATAATCAGGTCGTGTCATGTTCTACCCTCCGGATGCGAACGGCACAAAGCCTTGCTCTTGGACGACCTCCTGCCCCTCGGGGCCGAGGACCCAGTCAATATAAGTTTTCGCCAGGCCTTCCGGTTCGCCTCGGGTGTAGAAAAGCAGTGGTCGAGCGATGGGGTAATCGCCCGAAACGACCGCATCTTGACTCGGCGCGACGAAAGGCTCGCCCTCCTCGGCGGCCACCTTAAGGGGCTTCACAGCTTCATCCAGATACCCGAGGCCGATATAACCGATAGCCTTGGGGTTTTTGGCGATTTCATTATGGATTTGGTCGTTCGACGGCAGCATCAGCGCCGAGGGCGTATACTCCGCCTTTCCCTGCTTATTACCCTTGTTCAGAACGTGCTCCTTGAAGTAGACGTGTGTGCCGGAGGCGGTGTCGCGCGAGAGGACAACAATCGGGGCATCATTGCCACCTACCTGCCTCCAGTTGGTGACCTTGCCGGTGAAAATGTCCGCTATCTGCTCAATGGTCAACTTGTCGACCGGGTTGTCATTGTTGACGACGACCGACAAGCCGTCCGATGCTATTTGAATCTCGTTGGGTTTGAATCCCTTCCTCTGTGCCAGTTTGCTCTCTTCGTCTTCGATGCTACGCGACACCTGTGCGAGCCGGTACCGCTTCCGCCGCCGGTAACGGTTATCGTGACATTCGGGTTTTCTTCCATGAACTTCTCGGCCAGAGCCTGGCCGAGTTGGAGCATGGTATCCGAACCCTTGATGGTGAGGGTGCCTTCGGCGCTGCCGGCTTCACTTGTTGCGGCCGACGATGCCGGAGGAGCGCCGGGACCGGTTGATGTTGTCGGTTTCCTGCCGCAGCCCGCGGCCCAACTTGCGAGAACCACTGCTATCAACGCTAGTATAGCCGGATGGGTATATTTGCGCAATTTCCTGCCTCCTGTACGCACGAGTTTCCCGAACGCTTGAGATTGTCGCGAGTATTTTATCATAATGACGAGGTTAAGCTGAAATTAAATCTCGCGTAGGACAGATAAACTAAGCGGTTTCATTGGGGCTCTTCA
>JALGUK010000112.1 GCA_029820875.1 Candidatus Zipacnadia bacterium | reverse complement strand
CAAGTTGACGCGGCGGGCATATTCGTCAACGTCTCCACGCGCTTTATGGACGGCTTCGAGTTCGGCCTCGGCGCCGAAATCGGGATAAGCACCCAGAAGCTGCACGCCCGCGGCCCGATGGGCCTGCGCGAGCTTACCACCGTCAAGTGGGTCATCGAAGGCGATGGGCAGGTGAGGGGGTAGCAAGCCCGGGCGGGCGACTATACCATGCTCCTTTCCGCCAGCCGCTCGGCGACACCGCACGTGAGTGCCCAATGCAGCGCAGCCTGAATGACGCCCGACGTCGGACATGCCCCGGGCCCGCCGGCAGGAGCCTGAATTGCGGCGTCACCATACGGGATGTGCGTATCAATCAATATGTCCGCATGGTCGAAAACTGCGGTGCCGGACGGGTGACGCCGGATGATACGCCTGGGGTCGCTGCGTGGAGAGATGACGATGAGTGTCGCGCCGCGCTTCTTTGCAGCGATTGCCAGTTCGACCGCCGGCTCCAGAACTCCGTACTGGTGCGTCATCACCAACACATCGTCCGGCTGCAGGCGGTCCGCCTCGCCGGGCGTAAGCGGTACAAACAGCCTCGGCTGGTCGGCTCGCTGGGCCTCATGGGGCATCAAGTGCCCGCCGAGGTGTATGTAAACGGTGTGTCCGTCCAGGATTGTCTGTGCCGCGAGGTCAGCCGCAGCCGCAAGCCGGCCCCACTCCTTTCGCATCACCCAGGACAGGTTGTCCTCCAGCGCCGTTAGGTATTCCCGTGCAAGAGCTTCCATCAATACCCGACCTCCCTGGCCGCCTCGCGGGCCTTGGCGTTGAAATCGCCGGCACCGGGGCGCTTTATGCTCATCCACACATGAGGCGGCTTGCCCAGGCCCTCCATAGCCTCGATGTAGGCCGCCGTGAGCGCCCACAGAATCGCGGTATTCATCACGCCTGAGGTCGGGCCGACGCGTTCCGGATGCCCCGGGATGGCGACGACGCCGTCTCCGTCACGGACGTAGTTGTCAAGCGCGATGTCGCAGGCCTCGGCCAATGTCCCTGTACCGTCTCCCTTGGGACAGATGCCCACCACCAGTGCGCCCCGGTCGCGAGCGGGCCTGGCGACTGCGAGATCCGCCTCGGCCGCAGGCTCGTCGGAGATTATAAGCAGCGCGTCCCCTGGTCGAACCGAGGCTTCGCTGCCGTCGCGAACGGGAGTGATTGCCATCAGCCCTCCCGCACGTCCCAACGCCTCCGAGGAATAAGCGCCGTGCTGATCGAATATCAGAAGGCGCCCTCCGGAGGCCACACGCTCGGCCAGGCGGGCACCTGCAGCCTGTGTGGCATCGCATTGCTGGGCTTGCAAACGACGGAGGTCGCGCCGGACTCGATTGATGTACCGGCGCATCGCGTCGGGCGGCTCAGCGGCGGCCAGCAATATATTGGCCTCGCTAGCGGCAACAAGCACAGCCACCATCCGAGCGAATTCGCGTCGCGTCATTGGGTCAGCTCCCTTCCGCCATATCACGATTCCGGGTCTGCACGAACGCGACTAATCGTGCTCATCAGGCTCAAACAGAGGATTCGCGCTGCAGGTATTCTGACCTCTGCGGCGTTTTGCAAGTTATCGCCAATGTGCCAAAAAATTTCCTCGTCATAGAAGGGAAAAAGGTTCCTCGACTGGAAGCAACACGTAAAACATTTGTGAGATAGCGAGCGAAGTCAATAATATAAATATATAAGGAGGGAACGTTAGGAAGAAACGCGAATTACACGGTTGTTGCAACTACACCACAATGCAAGGAGGAAAGAGGCAAATGGGCTCAACAGCCAAGCGTTATGCCGGGTTTACGTTGATTGAGCTTCTGGTCGTGATTGCTATCATCGCGATCCTGGCCGCAATCTTGTTCCCAGTGTTTGCCAAAGCGCGGGAGAAGGCGTTGTCAACGAGCTGCCTGAGCAACCTCAAGCAGCTCGGCCTGGCGATAATGCAGTACCACTCCGACTATGACGAAACGTTGATATTCTACTGGATCGGCTCAGGAGCCCAAGTAGGGCTTTCCGGTTATCCCTCCCATGACGTCATGTTCCCGGGCTCCATTCTCGACCCCTACATGAAAAACACGCAGATTGGCCATTGCCCTGCGACAAGCCTCACGGGCGACGACGACCCCACCACTTACGTGGGCTGTCACTACTCGATGAACATCGGCGCAGGCGGGCGGCCTCCATACGTGCCTGAGCTTGGTGGCAACGGTTGGGGCATGCCTTACAACGGGGACAACCCGGCTGACGAGGTGAGCCCCAGGGCCTCCACAAGCAAGGTCAATTATCCGGGCAACTTTATGTTGCTGGCAGATTCAGCCCTTGACTGGGGCCACCCGGGCATGTTCTCTGGCGGGGGATGGGGCAACGTGCTACCGTCGGCCCGGCACATGGCTACAAACGCGAACATCCTGTTCTTCGACGGGCACGCGAAGTCGGTGAATGTCAGCATCTTCTCAACAACGCATCCGTACCCGCTGGAGCTACAGAAGATGTGGTGGCGCAACGTGCCGTAGCACCCAAAAGAGGCGAGTCCGGCCCAATTCATCACACGGGGGAAACAGCATGAAGAAACAGCTCAGCCCAGCCGTGGTTGTTATAGTCATTATCGTAATCCTCGTGATCCTCGCGGGGGTCTGGTACATGACTTACGGCAAGAAGCCGGCCAAGAAAGGGTGGCAAGGACCGGTTCCGAAGGCCATGCCTCCGGGCGCCGGCCCTCCGCCGGGCGTAGGTGGTGCCGCCGGCCCAGTTCCTCCCCCGGCGCCTGCACCGCCAGCTCCCACTGCGCCAGGCGGCTAAGTCCCGGTCTTCATAGCGCGTCTGGAATTCGGAAAACATATAGGCGTCCCTTGAAAGGGACGCCTATATTTTTTTATGGGTGAGCGTACCCTGTATGAGCTGCCGCTCCCAACATTCCGCTAACAGGCGACAGTGGCAAGTAAAATGGACCAGATTCAATTGACTGCCATGTGTTTTTGTGCTATACTCCATACAGTTAAAATGGGCTTGTTGTCGCCGACTGTTTAGCCGGTTCGCCACAGTGGCCAACGGGGGACTCGCATGTCACAGAAGACCATCCTCGTGGTTGACGATGACGATGATTTGCGAGCGATGCTTTCCCATCGGCTCGGCAAGCAAGGCTACAACGTCCTTGAGGCGCGGGATGGGATTGAAGCGTTCGACCAGGCCATGTCGCACGGCCCGGACCTGATAATCGTCGACGTGACGATGCCCGCTGTTGACGGCTTTCAGTTTGTGAAGACTCTCCTGGCTCAGCCGTATACGAAGAACATCCCTTGCATTTTCCTGACCGGTCGAAGCGATGTCTCGGACCGTGTGCGGGGTTTGCGTCTGGGCGCATATGACTATGTGACAAAGCCATTCGACTTTGCCGAATTGCTTGCACGCATCGAGGGCATCCTCACCCGTACTGATGTGCAGGCGCAATTCGACGGGACCCTGCGAATCGGAGGCCGTTTAGAGGACGTTCCGCTCGCGGATGTCATTCAGACACTCGAAGTAAACCGCCGAACAGGAGTGCTCTTGCTGATGACTCCGCATGAGAAGGCGGAGATAGACCTGTACGAGGGTCATGTTACGTATGCACAGGTGGGCAAGCTGAATGGTGAGGAGGCATTCTACAAGTTACTGCTGTGGAACAGCGGTGTGTTCGAATTCCAGGACCAGCAGCCACGGTCCAAAGAGCCGCTCGCATCGAGCAATCTCGAACTGATTATGGAGGGCGTACGGCGGCTGGATGAGTTTCGGCGCGACCAGTAAACGGCCTCGTGAGTGGTAAACCAGCGCACCGGCGTATGAATCCGAGCCAAGGAGGCTACGCAGCATGGCAGAACAACCCGACGCACTCCAAGAAGCAGTCAGCCAACTCTGTCAGAAGGACCCTTACATCCAAGGTGCAGCCGTCATCACTACAGACGGGTTTGTACTGGCCTCCGACATGCCTGAGCAAGCTGACTCAGATGGACTGGCGGCCAATGCAGCCCATGTGCTTGACCTGGCAGCCGACGCGGTCGGCGGGCTTGAGCGCGGTCAGCTCAGCGAGTTCTATGCGCGCGGTGAAAACGGGTATGCCTTGCTCACGTCCGCGGGTGAAGGGGCCTACCTTTTGACACTTTGCGACCCGGATGCCAAGCTGGGTCTGGTGCTGCTGGCCGCTCGGAGTGCCTGCAAGGCGGTTGCGGCGGAGATTTAGGCCCTCCAAAGGGTGACGCATCTGCCCGGAATTGTAGCTTCTCCACAGAGCGCTTAACGCGATTGCACTTCCAGCGCACGGGCAGTGGCTCGTGCGCTTTCGGTTCGGTCCTTACTGAACGCCAATTCCACGTCGTCCACCACAACATCACCCACTTGTCCTGCCACCCACAACCTCAGTGCGGGTCGAATCCCGGGAGGAAACTCTCCTGTTGTCAGGTATAACTCATACCGATGCCAAGCTCCATCGCCGGATAGTGGCAGCAATACATGGGGGAAGTCGAATTTGCCTGACGAGTAAATGTTAGCACGCAGTTTCAACCCGGGCACGTTCGTCTTGGCCCACAGACGCAACCTATAGAGGCCCTCCGGCACGACGGGAAGTGACCTGTTGGCAATCAGCGAGTAACCCTCGGCGCTCGTGCGCTCCAAGCGTGCCGCCTGCTTTCCCGTGTGGGCGTCTTTATCGGTCAATTCGGCGTTCACCCATTCCCAGAACAGCGTCCCCTTCTCAAAGTCGCCGTTCGCCAGGCGCTCGCCAGCCGCAGCGGTCATTGAAGGCAGCGGCGCCTTTGGCCCGTTACTCTGGCTATCGAAGTAGGCCCATATCTTCCCCTGCGCTCCCTCCGAGAACTCCACCGGCACGCTGAAGAGGATGCTTGTGCCTTGATGTGTGAGTGAATCGGATTGCACGGCAGGAATCACGACAGGGGTGGAGGCGGGGGTTGCCTGCCCTATCACCCGCCACGAGCCGGAATCGAGGGTCTCGCCGTTGAGTGCGGGAAGGATGATTGCATCCTCGAGGTTGACTCGCATCGCTTTCCCGGGAGACCATCCTCCCGCCGGCGGTGACAGCAAAATGCGATAGTGCCAATAGGGGTTCCACCAGTCGGCATACGAATTCAGTTCAGATTCGGCCGCTGTACGGCCCCTTGGAAGCCAGTCTTCCACCTGAGGCAGGAGCGCGGTCGGCGGCGACAGAAGCTGCTTGCGGAATTGCTCCGCCTTTGCCTGATGGCCCGGGTGTATCAGGATGCTGGCGGTCAATGACACCGGTGAGGCATCGGTGGAGATGTATTCCATTTCCGCTTGCTCGCACGGACCGGGCTTGGGACGCTGAGCCGGCCAGAAACCTTGACGATACTTGTCTAAGCCAGACTGCTCCCGGACGATGACTGACACGCTCTCGGTGAAGGCCTGCGGGTTGAGCACCGCAGCCACCGGCGGCACGTAGGGGCCCTCTCGCCACCCGTGGTGGGGCTTGTTCTCATCGAAGGAGCTCTGGATGCCGGTGAAGTCGGGATATATCTTTTTGAAGTATTCGCTGTCGAGCCGCACGTCCAATGCCACAAGTTCGTCGCAGGAGAAATTCCCCCGAGGCTTCACCGTGCGTTTGATGGTGAAAGTAGGCGTAAAATGTGTAAAGTGTCTCGCTTTCGACGGCCTCGTCAGCCCATGTGGCCCGCAGTGTGACCGAAAGCGGCCCGCTGCTAACCACCTCGAGACGGCCTGGCGTCTCCGTTGAGTATACCTTCTTCTCACGGGCGAGGAAATCGGTACTGCTGATGGCCGGGTGCTCCGGATCCCCACGCTCCGTACGTCACCCCAAGGCAGCCGCGCCTGGCATAGTTTCTGCCCGTGGCTCTCGAGACGAGCTTTGCAAGCCCCGCGCCCTGCCGCTCGCTGAAAGTCGCGGAGATGCAGGAATTCGCGACTGTGATTTTCCCCTTGCCGGAGCCCAAGTCAGCGGCGTCAATGCGCAGGTCCGTAAGCTCAGGCGCAGCCAGGCCGCGGCACAGATAAAGCAATTGAGTCGCTTTGGGCGGAAGCATCGCCGAAACGAGCAGAGTGGAGTCGGAGTCGCGAAGCCATTGCGACGGAAGTATACGCCCCTGCGCATCGCGCACGTGCAAGGGGATATCGCCCGAACTCTCTTGCAGCGTTATGCTGGTGACGATTGAGTCGCTGAGCTTGATGGCAACCGGCACGTTCTCGAGGAAACGGTCATACGGGTTGCAAAGCAGAACCGGCGCGACGGCGCCCTCAACTCGCGGAAACTGGGTGGGATAGGTGGCCACCAGGACCGGTTCGACCCGAAGGCCGCTCAGCGCCCCGGCGGTGTAGCTCATCTCGACCATCTTCGTGACAAGGGCCGGCTTGCTGGTTGCATCGAGCGCGAGTTTGATGTCACTCTTGATGGTCTCGCCCGCCGGCAACGGACCGGTCTCAGTCGTTTGACCGTCCACGGTCAGACGGACTTTCTCCGCGTCGGTCGTGGGGGCGTACGGGCTGGCGGTGTTGGTGATTTCGACGACGGGATTGCGGTAGTCCACAACCTGCGAAGCGAGGTGCAGTTCGCACGGCCGTTCCACCGTCAACTGCCGCCAGAAGAAGGCGTGCTGGCCTCCGGTGACCACCTCGAAGATGACGGTTTTTCGGCCCCAATCCAACTCCGGGAG
>JALGUK010000111.1 GCA_029820875.1 Candidatus Zipacnadia bacterium | reverse complement strand
CAATCGGAGGATAATGGTGCCGTTGGCGCTTACTTCGCCGATGTGTGTACCATCCTGGGCATCACAGGCTGCGCCCGCGAACCGGATAGCTGGCTTCGCCGCCCACAAGGGCTGAGCGACGGCGCCGAGGAGCAACACGGCACCAAGCAACCAGCGGATGCCCGGGCGCATCCCTTGTCATCCCTCCCCTAAACGCAAAAACAGCCGCATCTGCCCCGAGCGGTGATTCCGTTCCTTCGGCTCGGATACGACTGTCGTTGCGCGAAATGTGTTAGAAATTCCACAAGGATGCAGGTGACCTGAAAACTATTTCTCGCCTTCTTTGGACTCCCCTGANNTGACGCATCTGCTCCGAATGAGGCCGTGCGGGATAGCCGGAATAGAACTGGCCGTCGGGCACATCGCTGATTACACCGCCCTGGGCACCGACAAGCGCCTCGCGTCCGATGGTGATGTGCTCACCGATGCCGACTTGACCGCCGAGCATGACACCGTCGCGCAATGTGACACTGCCGCACAACCCGACCTGACCGCATATAATGCAGTTCTCACCTATATCAGCATTGTGCCCGATGTGTACTAGGTTGTCGATCTTGGTCCCGCGGCCGATGCGCGTCGTTGACACTGTGGCACGGTCAATGGTGACATTGGCCCCGATTTCAACATCATCCTCGATGTGTACAGTTCCGATCTGGGGAATCTTGTGATGCCGTCCACCGTTCTGGACGTAGCCGAAGCCGTCGCTTCCGATGACGGCTCCACTGTGAATGATTACGTTTGCACCGATGGTGCAATGGTGGTGAATCGTGGCGCGTGCATAGACGATGGTGTTAGCCCCGACCCGCGTTCCGGCTCCGATGTAGACCTGCGGGTGTAAGACCACGCCGTCTTCGAGAACCGCGTCGTCGTCCACGAAGCACTGAGCCTGAATTGACACATTCTTGCCGATTTGCACGTTCTTGCCGACCACGGCCGTCGGATGGATGCCTATCGGCACGGGTCGAGAGGGTGCAAACAGTTCCAAAACCTTTGCAAATACGAAACGCGGATGCGCTGTACGGATAGCGGGCTTCGCACAGCGGAGAACGGTCTCCGGTACAATTAAAGCCGAAGCGTCGCTCTGCTCCCCTCGGGCCAACAGAGAGTCATTCTCCAGGAACGTGATTTCACCGTTGCTGACATCATCAATGCTTGCAGCACCGGTGATTATAATGTTTCCGTCCCCGTCCAGCGCCCCGCCTGCTATTTGGGCGAGTTCGCTGAGCTTAAATGGCATTCTGCAGCCACCACCCCTTACTTGCCAGGTTAAGTGCAGTCGTTTGGGTTTACATCGACTTAACCATATACCCTCTGAGCAAATTAGACACCCAAAAGGCAGCGGTGGTTTCAGACCTTGTAAAACTTTCTCAGCGATAAAACGCGGGGTCTTACGGTTCGGTGAAGCCGCTCCAACCCGTCTGCAATTCCTGCAGAAGCGCAGAAGTCACATCGGGGACCTGAGTGCCGGCCGGCGGTGGTCCATGAAGCGTATTGCCCATCTGACGTGCCGCTGCTTCGGCGGCCGTTTCGGTCTCCGTTCGGATTCTGCGCCGGAGGGCCTTCCGCTGGGCTTCAATCTGTGCAAGTGAAGCGCGCATCCTTTCGGCAACGTCCTCGGCTGAAGCGTCGGCGTCTGATTGTGCCTGCTTTTGGGCCTGTTGCAAACCCTCCGCTGTCAGTTTCAGCCATTGACTTTTTGGGGGGAATGAGGTGAATTCGATTTTCGCGGGGGGCTTACCCAGGAGTGGTTTCAACGCATTTTCTTGTTCCCGGCGCATAGCGGCGAATTCCTCGTCAAGTTGCTGCCTGCGCTTGTTCAACTGCGAAAGCTCGGCCTCGAGCGCAGTTTGTATTTCGCGTTCATATCTCCGTGTGGCTTGCTGACGCGCCTGCGCGATTTCGTCTGTCAAGCGTCGCAAATCCTCTTTCGCGGCCGCCAGTTGCGTCTTGACATCCGCGTTGCGCTGCTGGATTTCCTCCCGCAACTGCTCCGACTTCCCTGCAGCATCCGGATTGAGTGGAACAGCCGCCTGGATGGTCAGCCGGTTAATCTCATTTTTTGCCGCTCGCACGGCCAACTCCTCCAGCGCAGCGGCCTTTTCTTCTTCGACCCGGCGCTTGGCATCGAGCTTCAGCCGCGCCTCGGCTCTAAGCTCAGCCTCTTCTTGGGCCAGCGCCCGTTCCATCTGCCTTCGCCGGGCCGCCTCAAGCCGGGCCATCTCCGACGAGAGAGCCTCGCCAAGAGGGCGGACGCTCGGCCCCGCCTCTGGTGCCTGAAGTTCAGGGGCAGCAGGAGCCGCCACGCCTGGCAGCATTGCGGGGGAAGGGAACGTTGGCTTCAAGGCCAAGTGCTCGTCGCGAAGGGCCTTGCTGAGCTTTGAGAGATTTCGGAGTTCGGGGTAAAGCGGATGCAGTCGCTCGAGGGCCGCCAGATTAGCTGTCGCCCGCGACGGCGGCGAAAGACGGGGTGGGGGAGAGGACGACCGACGCGCACAGCCGTTCGCTCCCAGCAGGTTCACTATCACCGCAACAATAAGCACTGCGGCGCCTCGTAACAGCAGGGTCACCGACTTACTGGGACTCTCCGGTCGTCGCTTCAGCTCCGGCGGCACCCTCGGTAGCCCCCTCTCCCGCTGCGGGAGCCGGTGTAGCGGCATTTAGCTTCTTGAGTACCTGGTCCGTGATGTCCGTGCCACCAAATAGGATTGCATCTTTGTCGAGAACGATGGGAAGTCCCATTTCGGTAGCAACCTCAGTAACGGCCTTGCGCACAGCCTTGATTACGTTGCCCTCGATTTTCTGACGCTCCTGTTGCATTTCAGCCGTATAGGCCGCCGCAAGCTCCTGCGTCTTCTGGTCGGCGGCCGTCTGGAGCTGCCGAAGCTCCGACCGGCGCGCCTTTTCCTCGGGTGTAAGGTTTTCCTTTGTGTCAAGCGCGAGCAACTCCGCGTCTCTCTTCTGCGAGAGGTCAGCCAGCTCTTGGGCTCGACTTTTCTGTTCGGGCGTCGGCTCTTTCAGCGCCAGCAATTTGAGCAGTTCCTGCATCTCTTCCTCGGTCAGGAACCTGTAGCTCTGTCGGATATCCAACTCTGACTTACGGGATGCCAGCAAGTTCTCCAAAGTCTTATTTTTCTCGAGAAGACTGGTATACTCCTGGCCGATACGGGTGATGTCCACCATGCCTATGTTAGCAGATGTGAGGGCGACTGGTGCCGTCTCTTGGGCTTGCACTTGCGCGGCTCCGGGCCAAACCATTGCAGTCACTGCAGCAAATACCGCAAACAGAGAGATTGTTCTGAGCATGTTCTTCATCCTTCCGCCGCCACACGATGGTGAGTTTCAGAAAACGTGACCGACACTGAAATGGCTTCGCGAACCATCCTTGCCGAAGCCTTGGTCAAAGCGCAACGGCCCGATGGGGGTGTCCACGCGCACGCCGAAGCCGACCCCGATACTAGGGTTGTAATCCTGATGCTCGGCTCGGATCGTCAGACCGGGCACCAGACTCGGGAAGATGCCGCCCCAGGCGTCACCGTAGTCAGCGAAGAGAACCCCCATGAGCGTTCGCTTGCGGTCAATGAAACGCCGGTACTCGATATTGGCCAGGAACATTTTTTTGCCGTAGAAGCGGTCCTCGCTGTATCCGCGTAGTGTATCGGCGCCGCCAACGATGAATGACTCATAAACAGGCAGGCTCCCGGACGAGAATCCCACTTCGACACGTCCAGCGAGCACCGTCTTGTCGTCAAGAGACGTATATCGCCGGTATTCACCTGTCACCTTTAAGTAGTTGAGACTGCTGCCCAGCGGCTCCAGGGCTTGCTCGATGCCTAGGCTGACGTAGTGACCTCGCGTCGGGTTGACAATTACGTCCCGCTGGTCGTCCACGCCTCGCACTCCCAGGACGGTTACGCTCCCGCCGGGATGCAGGGGAGATGTTACAATAACCGAGCCTGGTTGCCCACCCGGGGGGGCCGTGCCGGCGTCCGGCTGAGCGAATGTTTCCGCGGCAGGCAAGCCGTCTGCGCTGCCTCCGGGCACGGTTTCTTGTCGAGCGATGGGGATTGTGGGGATGCCGATGTCGCGTATGGCCTGATAGGTCGCGCTCGAGACGGACTCCGTGCGGAAGCTGAGAAACACCTTCCGCCGCAGGCCTCTGATCGGACGCCCGAGTGTCATTGATAGACCGCGGCGGCGTTCTGAGAAAAGGCGGCTGCGGTCAGCAATGTTGCCAAGCGGGTTGCCTAAGCCGAAACGCCGATGGCGCTCGCTGTCGTAGAGGTTGACCTCCAGGGATGTGTTTTTCTTGTCAATCCAGGGGTCAGCCCATCCCAGCTCGTAGCGGGTCGCGCCGCCGAACTGCAGTTCAAGCGTCGCCCGTTCGGCCGCGCCGCGCACGTTGGTCTCACTGATGCTGATATACCCGACGAACTTGTCCAGGGAGCTGTAGCCGATGCCCATGGTCGCCAGGCCGGTCTTGCGCTCCTTCAGTTCAATAGGCACGACGACCGACTTGAAACCCTCTGTCTCGCTTGGTGTAATGTTACCGATCTTGGGTTCGTTTGGAGGAGCTAAGTCAAAGATGCCGAGGTTGGCAATCTCGTTAAGGTCTTTCTGAAGCGCATGGATATTGAAAATGTCGCCCGGCTTAGTCTGCATAACCCGCCGGACAACACTCTCCTTGGTCTTATGCAGCCCGTGGATTTCAATCCGCTCAATCCTGGCCTCCTGTATTACTATCCGCAGGACACCGAAATCATCCACCTCTGCGCTGGTGACGGTCGCAAGATAGCCTTGCTTTGCGTAGTATTGCTCGATCTGCCTGGCATCTCTGGCGATTCGATCCGAGTCGGCGAGCTGCCCCTCTTTGCTGAGCATCACGTCTTTGAGGGCGTTTTTATCAACGACGTGGACGCCGATGAACGTTATCTTGGTAATCCGCGGCTTTTCGACCACCTGGAAGGTGACACGGACCCCCTCCGGCTCGACCTGCGTGTGTACCTGCACGTCAGTGAAGTATTTGAGGCGCATGATAGCCTCCCGGTCAGCCGCGAGAGTTTCCTCAGACACCGGCTGGCCGACTTTTGTCTTGACGACCGAGAGGATTGCGTCTTTGGAGATAAAGTCATTGCCCGTCACGCGGACCTCCAAAACAGTGGGCGCTTGTGCATGCGCACCGAGGGCCATCAATAGCAATGCGCACACGGCCAGAAGCGTCCGCCCGGGTCCACTAAGGTTGTTGTTCATCTCAACACCCACCTATTAGGGTTAATGCTCGAAGGCCGCTTTGGGATTCAGTTTTTCTTCGCCACATGACACCCGAAGCCCTTTTCTGCAGCGGCTGTACTCAGTCCTTCAACATCAGGTACTCCCGAAGTCGGTCTCGAAGCATCATACGAGCGCGGTGAAGCCGCGACTTGATTGCCTTCTCGGAGCATCCGACGATCTCTGCTATCTGTCGGTAGGACAGCCCCTCATAGTCGCGCAACACGACGGCCTCGCGGAAGTCGTGCGGGAGAGCACGGACGTGCCGGTCGATTGCGTGCAGCAGTTCTTGCGCCTCCAGGACACGCTCAGGCGCATGGGTGATGTCATGTACCTCGCGCTGCAGTTGCTCCCCATCCATTTCGAGAGGTTCATCAAGCGAGAATGTCTGGATGCTCTGCAATCTACCGAGCTGTTTCAGACGATTCTTCGTCCGGTTGACGGCGATTCGATAAAGCCACGTGTAGACATCCGAGTCGCCGCGGAACCGATCAAAGGCACGGTAGGCGGCCACGAATGTATCCTGCACGAGGTCAAGAGCCTCCTCCGGATCGTCAATGAGCCGGCAAATGACGTTATAGATTCTTTTTTGATGCTGTTCGACGATCCGGTCAAACTCATCGTCGAATGTTCCCTGCCTGCGCACCACTCAGCGGTGACTCCCCTTCGGTCCCGCGACCGTCCTTCCCCGGTGTCCTCGCTGGAGGCACGCTTATTAGGCAGCGCGCGCAGTCGAAGGTTTCATAACCGGGGTTGACCACTTTGTCATTCTGAGGCGCAAAGCGCCGAAGAATCTCTTCGTTGGACGCACTCGATATGAGAACGACGAGATTCTTCGCACCCTTCGGGCGCTCAGAATGACATATGGAATGAAGCTTCCGGCACACCTGGCACTACGGCCCGGGACCCTCTGTCATTCTGAGGCGCAAAGCGCCGAAGAATCTCTTCGTTGGACGCACTCGATATGAGAACGACGAGATTCTTCGCACCCTCCGGGCGCTCAGAATGACATATGGAGCCAAGGTCTCGTTGTAGTGCTAAAACCGCTTCTTCCATTCGATGCTGAAGGCGTTGTTTTCCCGTTCGTTGGTAGAGACGCTTACTGCAAAGTTGCTTTTGACCACATATGCCATCTTGAAGTCGAACTGCGGGTTCGTTTCGTCCAGATTCCGTTGGTATGTGACCAGCAAATCCTTTATAACATACTTGCCGATCCGTAACGACATGGACTGGTCGAAGGAATAATTGATACTCAGCTCAGTCAGCCCAAGCGCCTCTATTAGCTTCTCCTCTACGGACATCAACAAGGCCGCGTGCACCCCGGAGGCAAGAGCCGCCATCGCTTCCTTCTGGAAGGCGGCCGAAACGTTTTCGCCTTTGGCCAGTGCCTTGAAGGTGTCCATGTGTCCGAGCATCGCGTAGATCTGGCCTTCCGGTAACGGCGGGTCGGAGCTTACGACGACGGGTGCGGGTGCGCCGGGTGCCGGCGGCCTCATAATCGGGAAATCGAACTGCATCGTGATGGTGTACCCGCTGATGTTGGTTCTGGCCTGGCCGCTCACATGGCCCTGGAATTGCAATGGGAGGCTGCCATTGTCCTTGGGGGTGGCCCCAGGCTCGGGCGAAATATTCGCGGTGACCTCGGCGCTTTGCAGCCTCATGACGGACCCGGGAAGGACCACCGTTCCACCCTTAGCTTGGACATTGGCCACCACATAGGGCTTCTGCGGTGTTCCAACCACCTTAACGGCTTCGACGCCCGGCGTGAACGGCAAGTGCGCGACATTCCCCCACTGAAACGCAACGTCCTTGCCGGTTCGCAGTACAAGGTTCAGCTCGAACGCGGGGACTGTTATCGGCAGACTGTAAAGCTTGAATTCCTTTTTCTTTTTCGGTCTTCCTATTGGCGGGATGGAAAGGCGGGTGTCCGTCAAAACGACCTCCCCGTCGAGTGAGGCCGGCTGTCCCTTAGCGGGGGTATTGCACATCAGGGTTGCGCCCACGGTTGCGTCTACGAAGCGGCCCACCTTAATTCTTGGCTTCTTTTCCGTTGCTACCCAGATGTCGAAGTCGTTGTACTGAAGTTCCTGCGGCTTGAAACGCGACAGCCCGATGGTTCCCCCTGCCTCGACCTTGCCGCCTCCAAACTCGGCGATGAGTTTGGCCACCTTCAGCTTGTGTGCCCCTTGCTTGTCCGTGTTCAGTTGCAACTCTGTCTGGAGATTCACCGCTCCGAACAGGTTTTTGATGGCCGGCGTCCCACCCCGGGCGGTCACCCGGATATTATCGAAGCGGTTCTCACCGAAATGCTCCAGGTCTGTTGTCACTATCTTCGCCGCTCCGATTGCCGAGACATGAATCACGTCCCCGAGCTTCGCTTGGGTCGCCTCCGCGAGCGGCTTTTCCGGCGGTGCTTTTGGTGTTCCCACGGTTGCCTTGCTGACCGGCGGCTGAGTTTCTGCTCTGAAGGCCTGCAAGTCAAGAGTAATGGGCGTGTCCGTTCCGGGGGAACCCATCACCAGCGAATATGTCGGCGCGCCTCTTGCCTCGGGAGCATCCCGGCGTAACTGCAATGCACCGTTGATTCGCATA
The DNA here is from genome assembly GCA_029820875.1 of Candidatus Zipacnadia bacterium. Next base: position 2,622 of record JALGUK010000111.1, on the reverse strand, counting down.
AGTTGCACAGTTCCGCCCGGTAGGATGCAAGAGGCGTCGGACAGTCTCACGTTGGCCGCGATAGCAGGTCGGCGGATTGTCCCTGTAACCGTAACCACTCCCGCTCCGTGTCCCCCGAGTTCAGGCACCCCCCTGGCCGCGACGGCTGGTGCGAGCTGGGCGATTAGTCGGGGGAAGTGTGACAGGTCTGTCTCCGCGAGGGTGGCGGAGAGGTTCAGCCGGGCATCCCGGATGGACTGCTCGTGATTGCTACGCGAAGGCAGTTCGATATAACCCTCAAAAACCAGCTTCTGTCCATCGCGACTCAGCGTCAGGGCTCTCGGCCCATTCCCAAGGGTGAGCTTACTATCGGCCCAGGTGATTCCTCCGGCGATTTCGTCATCCGACTTGAATGTCTCTTCCGGTGCAAGCGGGCGGCCTCCACGCATCGGTCCGCCGGCGGTCAGGTTGCCAAAGTCCACTCCATAGACCGTGGGCGAATCCACACGTATTGCAGTCTGAACCACAGGCGCTTCCGCAGTGCCGGCGGCTTTCACCCAGAGGTTTGCCGTCCCTCCCAGTTGCAGATTCGCTGGGAGCCATGCTCGCAAGCGCGAGAGGTCTAAGCCCTTTAGTGACACTATGCCCTCAATAGGTCCTTGAGGCTCGAAGCTGCCGCTGGCAGTCAACTGAGCCTCGTCCTTGAGGAAGTGGGCATCCTTAAGGTACGCGCGCCTTCCCTCGAAGCGTGCACTTGCGGCGATACCCGGCAGAGGTTGCCGGTCCAGCGATACATCGGTGACAGCAAGGTCAACGGCGCCCCTCAGGCGCGGCATTTTGGCACTCGGCGCGGACCGCCCGCTCTCTCCCGGCTCTGCGGTCCCAAGCCGGCCGTTAATATCGAAATTCGTGCTCACACGGGCCGCAATGCGCGCACGCAGCTTGCGAAGCGCATCGCGCGCGGACTTTTCGATGGCCGGCAGCGCAGCGCTGATTGCGGTCTTTGCCGAGAGGTCATCAATCCCACCGGCCAGTTCAAGCGTGCCCTGTGCGGGATCGAATGTTCCGTGAGCGGCGATGACTGCAGTGTCGGCTGAAGCCGTGAACTCTTCCAGGATTAGTTTCCCGTTGGAATATCGGATATCGCCCTCGACATTGCGCACTTGCTGCCCGTTGATTATCACCTCGGGTGCGTTCAAGACGCAGGTCACTTCCGGCTGATTGAGCGGGCCGAAGATTCCACCATCCTCGACGGCGGCGACACCGTCAAGCACGAGCACGGAAACCGCCCGCAATAATCGGGCCTGCCGCTGGTTCGGACGCCCGTGGCGTGCCGGGAGGGCCTAAGCCCAGTTGCAGCGGTTCCACCGTTGCCCAGGCCGTCACGGTCGCATCACGCCATCGCAGGACGGCAGGTTGTTCTTGTTGGACCATCAAAATGCCGTCATGCAGTGCGAAGGGCACTTCGGCCGTCTCGACAGGATAGTCATGGATGATGCCAGCCTCAAGAGTCACTTTCCCGAACACGGCTGGATTCTGCAGCGTTCCGCCGATCTTGGTCGGCTCCAGCCTTGCCACGCCGGAAACAGGGGCGACTGCGCTTGCGTCGAGTTGGAGGGTCGCATTGCGGTCATTGATGTTGATGTTTGTAATCTTACCCGAGACGGTCACCTGGGCGGGTTCGGAAAACAGGCCCAGGGAGCGAATGACTACCACCTTCGGCACAGTAGCCGTGCCTGCTGAAGCGAAGCCGATGGCCGGCAAATCGCGGGATGTGTCCACCACGTGTACGTCTCCCCTGACACGCACAGAGCCCAATTTGCGGTCCTTGTACGCTGCGCCCGTGACATCCACCTGTGTGTTGATGGCTGTCTCGGCAAATGTGCCGCTGATGTTGAGCTTTGCGAAGCCGGTTCCGGAGACGTCCTCGCGCCCGAAGTCCGCGGCAAGTCGGCCGAGGTCAATATCGGAGGCGGCGATATCTAAGGCAACTTTACGGCTCCCGTTGTCTTTGTCCGTTTTGTCGGATGCGAACAGCTCAACTGTTCCCTTGGCCACGACTTTCCCCCGCTTGTCCTCGATAACTGCAGGCTCGATGTGCAAGACCCCGTGGTCTAAGCGCAATCCTGCATCCGCGGACCGAAATGCAACATTTTGAAAGCGCCCGTCGGCCATGTGAATCGAAGCCACGGCATCCAGGGAGGCGGGCTCTGTCCCGGAACCTGCCGCCTCGAGCTTGAGCGAAACCGTTCCGGCAAGCTCATGCTCCAGGGCTTGAGCGAAACCGTTCCGGCAAGCTCATGCTCCAGGGCCGGGTCTATCGCCGCCAGGGCGGTAAGGTCCAACCCTTCGCCGTTTGCACGTGCCCAGTACTCGATATCGTCTCCATTGACAGTCGCCAGGCCGCCGAACGAGACGGTGCCCCCGAGGATTCCAGCCGCTCCGTGGTTTACGGCGACCGTGCTCTTGAACCCCTTTTCCGTCTTTTTGGCAACTAATTCCCAATCGAGGGCGACATTTGTGAGCCTATACGCGCCGACCGTCACCTGGGGCAGACGCAAGTTCCCTTGAGCGCACCCTCCATCCAACGAGCCTGCCACCGTAGTCGAAAGTCCCTCAATGGGTGCGAGCTGCAACTCACTT